>NZ_JBHVUQ010000091.1:0-30031 GCF_042884105.1 Streptomyces sp. NPDC058157 | reverse complement strand
AAACGCCGGCGGGGCTGGATATTGCCGCTGCGCGGCAATTCCAGCCCGCGCGGCGATTGAGCGCACGGGCGCGCAGCGCACGTACGGAGTCCGGGGCGGAGCCCCGGTTTCGGGAAGGGGCGGGGTGGGGAACGGCTCCGCGCAGCGGCACCCACCCGCACCCGCCCCCCACACCACCCAGAACTACCAAGAAGGCGGCAGCACATGGGTATGACGACTCCCCAGGTGGTCGTCCACCGGGACAAGGAGCTGATGGCCCAGGCCGCAGCCGCCCGGCTCATCACCAAGATCGTGGACGCACAGGCCGCCCGCGGCAGCGCCTCCGTCGTCCTGACCGGCGGCCGCAACGGCAACGGCCTCCTCGCGGCCCTCGCCGCGGCCCCCGCCCGGGACGCGATCGACTGGTCGCGCATCGACCTCTGGTGGGGCGACGAACGCTACGTCCCCGCCGACGACCCCGAGCGCAACCACGTACAGGCCCGTGAGGCCCTCCTGGACGCCGTCCCGGTGGACCCGGCACGCGTGCACGCGATGCCCGCCTCCGACGGCCCGTACGGCGCCGACGTGGACGCCGCCGCGGCCGCGTACGCCGCCGAGCTGGCGCGGGCGGCCACGCCCGAGGACCACGGCCCCGTCCCGCGGTTCGACGTGCTGATGCTGGGCGTCGGCCCGGACACCCACGTGGCGTCCCTGTTCCCCGAGCACCCCGCGGCCCGCGAGAGCGAGCGGACCGTCGTCGGCGTCCACGGCGCGCCCAAGCCCCCGCCCACCCGCGTCTCGCTCACCCTCCCCGCGATCCGCGCGGCCCGCGAGGTGTGGCTGCTGGCGGCCGGCGAGGACAAGGCCGGGGCGGTCGCCATCGCCCTCGGCGGGGCGGGCGGGGTGCAGGCCCCGGCGGCCGAGGCCTACGGCCGCAGCCGCACGCTCTGGCTGCTGGACCGCGCCGCCGCGGCCAAGCTCCCCTCCGGGCTGTACCCGCCGGCCTCCTCCTGAGCCGGAAGACACGGAGCGCCCCGTAACGGCCACCGACCGGTACGGGGCGCTCCGCCCGTTCCTACTGCCGCCCGCGCAGCTGCCGGTAGGTGGCCACCAGGGCCCGCGTCGACGGGTCCAGGCCCGGGACGTCCGCGCCCTCCGTCAGCGCCGGCTCCACCCGCTTGGCGAGGACCTTGCCGAGCTCGACGCCCCACTGGTCGAAGGAGTCGATGTTCCACACCGCGCCCTGGACGAACACCTTGTGCTCGTAGAGGGCGATGAGCTGTCCCAGCACCGCCGGGTTCAGCTCACCCGCGAGGATGGTCGTCGTGGGGTGGTTGCCCTGGAAGGTCTTGTGCGGGACGAGCGCCTCGGCGACGCCCTCCGCCCGCACCTCCTCGGCCGTCTTGCCGAAGGCCAGGGCCTGGGTCTGGGCGAAGAAGTTGGCCATCAGCAGGTCGTGCTGGGCCGCCAGCGCCGGCTCCAGCTCCGCGACCGGGCGGGCGAAGCCGATGAAGTCCGCCGGGATCACCTTGGTGCCCTGGTGGATCAACTGGTAGTACGCGTGCTGCCCGTTGGTGCCGGGCGTGCCCCACACCACCGGGCCGGTCTGCCAGTCCACCGGATTGCCGTCGCGGTCCACGGACTTGCCGTTGGACTCCATGTCCAGCTGCTGCAAGTAGGCCGTGAAGCGGGAGAGGTAGTGGCTGTACGGGAGCACGGCGTGCGACTGGGCGTCGAAGAAGGCCCCGTACCAGATGCCCAACAGGCCCAGCAGCAGCGGGGCGTTGTCCTCGGGCGCCGCGGTGCGGAAGTGCTCGTCCACGGTGTGGAAGCCGCCCAGCAGCTCCCGGAAGGAGTCCGGGCCGATCGCGATCATCAGCGAGAGCCCGATGGCCGAGTCGAAGGAGTAGCGGCCGCCGACCCAGTCCCAGAAGCCGAACATGTTGGCCGGGTCGATCCCGAACTCGGCGACCTTCTCGGCGTTGGTGGACAGCGCCACGAAGTGCCGTGCCACGGCGGTCTGGTCGGCGCCCAGACCGGCGAGCAGCCACTGGCGGGCCGAGGTGGCGTTGGTGATGGTCTCGATGGTGGTGAAGGTCTTGGACGCGATGATGAACAGCGTCTCGGCCGGGTCCAGGTCGCGTACGGCCTCGTGGAGGTCGGCGCCGTCGACGTTGGAGACGAAACGCACCGTCAGGTCGCGGTCGGTGAAGGCGCGCAGGGCCTCGTACGCCATCGCCGGACCGAGGTCGGAGCCGCCGATGCCGATGTTGACGACGTTCCTGATGCGCTTGCCGGTGAAGCCGGTCCACTCCCCCGAACGGACCTGGTCGGAGAAGGCCGCCATCTTGTCGAGGACCTCGTGGACGGCGGGGACGACGTTCTCGCCGTCCACCTCGACGACCGCGTCCGCGGGGGCGCGCAGCGCGGTGTGCAGGACCGCGCGGTCCTCCGTCACGTTGATCTTCTCGCCGCGGAACATGCGGTCCCGCAGCTCCGCCACGCCCGTCGCCGCGGCCAGCTCGCGCAGCAGCGCGAGGGTCTCGTCGGTGACGAGGTGCTTGGAGTAGTCGATGTGCAGGTCGCCGACCCGCAGGGTGTAGCCGGTGCCCCGCTCCGGATCCGTCTCGAACAGCTCCCGCAGATGCGTCTGCCCCAGCGCTTCCCGGTGCTTGCCGAGCGCGTTCCACTCCGGCAGTCGGTTCAGCCTCGTACGGCTCTCCGCGTTCATCTCGGACATCAACCCACTTCTTCCGTCCTGTTGTGCCCCGCCACCTCCAACCTAAGGGATCCGAAGGGGGACAACGCACACAAAGGGGCCCGGCCCGCGGGATTCGTACTCCCACGGGCCGGGCCCCCAGTCACGCTCGAGTGCGGCCCCGGCCGCAGCCCCTCAGATCTCGCCGCGGAGCTTGGCGAGGGCCTCGGCGAGGATGGCCTCGCCGTCGGCGTCGGTGCGGCGCTCGCGGACGTAGGCGAGGTGCGTCTTGTACGGCTCGGTGCGCGGCGGTGCGGGCGGGTTGTCCCGGTCCTGGCCGGCGGGGAAGCCGCAGCGCGGGCAGTCCCAGGTGTCGGGGACCTGCGCGTCGCTGGCGAAGCTGGGCTGCGTCTCGTGCCCGTTCGAGCACCAGAAGGAGATGCGCAGACGGGGCGCGGACTCACCGCGCTCGGCCTCGCCCATCGGCCCGGCTCCGACCCGACTTCCACGAATCGCGTTGCCACTTGCCACGGTCGTAACTCCCTGCGTGATGGTGCCGCCCAGCGTGAGGGTATACCCGCTGTGGGCGCCTCAGTTTACGTAAAGACCGAGCGGGCCGGGCGAAATGGCCGGAACCGTCAGCTGCCGTTCGACTTCATGAGCAGGCCGAGCGCCACGATGCAGGCGAACCACAGGAGGCCGATGACGACCGTG
This sequence comes from Streptomyces sp. NPDC058157, assembly GCF_042884105.1. NCBI lineage: Bacteria > Bacillati > Actinomycetota > Actinomycetes > Kitasatosporales > Streptomycetaceae > Streptomyces > Streptomyces sp. NPDC058157. The sequence goes on along the minus strand of NZ_JBHVUQ010000091.1, from coordinate 26,640 downwards.
ATGCGGTCCAGGTTGCGCTCCGCCACGGAGGAGCCGCCGACGGAGGACTGCATGCCGCCGCCGAACATGTCGGAAAGGCCGCCGCCCTTGCCCTTGTGCATCAGCACGAGCAGCATCAGCAGAGAGCTGAAGACGATCAGGGCGATCGAGAACCCCATAACCACGGCTGATTCCTACTTTCTGGGCTTGCTGGGAGGAAGCGGGGGCCGGCTGCCGCGCGTACGCGGCCCCCGGCCCCCGCAAGGGTACGACGGATCGGCCCTACCGCATACTCACTGGTCGCGGAAGCGGACGATCTTGACGAACTCGTCCACGTCCAGCGCCGCGCCGCCGATCAGGGCGCCGTCGACGTCGGGCTGGGCCATGATCGCGGCGATGTTGCCGGACTTCACGGAGCCGCCGTACTGGATGCGGACCTTGTCGGCCAGCTCCTGGGAGTAGAGCTCGGCGAGGCGGCCGCGGATCGCCCCGCAGACCTCCTGGGCGTCCTCGGGGGTGGCGACCTCGCCGGTGCCGATCGCCCAGACGGGCTCGTAGGCGATCACGATGGACTCGACCTGCTCGGCCGGGACGTCCTTGAGGCCGCCGTCGACCTGGGCGAGGGTGTGCGCGACCTGGGCGCCCGCCTTGCGGACGTCGAGGCCCTCGCCGACGCAGAGGATCGGGGTGATCCCGTTGCGGTAGGCGGCCTTGACCTTGGCGTTGCAGACCTCGTCGGTCTCGCCGTGGTACTGGCGGCGCTCGCTGTGGCCGACGGCCACGAACGTGCACTTCAGCTTCGACAGCATGGGGCCGGAGATCTCGCCGGTGTAGGCACCGGAGTCGTACGCCGAGATGTCCTGGGCGCCGTACTTGATCTTCAGCTTGTCGCCGTCGACCAGGGTCTGGACCGAGCGCAGGTCGGTGAAGGGCGGGAGTACGGCGACGTCGACCGCGTCGTAGTCCTTGTCGGCGAGCGCGAAGGCGAGCTTCTGGACGTGGGCGATGGCCTCGAGGTGGTTGAGGTTCATCTTCCAGTTGCCCGCCATGAGCGGGGTGCGGCCGTTTTCGACAGACGTCATTGTGGTTCAGCCCTCCAGGGCGGCGAGGCCGGGGAGCGTCTTGCCCTCGAGGTATTCGAGGCTGGCGCCACCACCGGTGGAAATGTGACCGAAGGCGTTCTCGTCGAAGCCCAGGATCCGGACGGCCGCGGCGCTGTCGCCGCCGCCGACCACGGTGAAGGCCTCGCTGTCGACGAGGGCCTGTGCGATCGCGCGGGTGCCGTTCGCGTAATCGGGGTGCTCGAAGACGCCGACCGGTCCGTTCCAGAACACGGTCTCGGCGTCGGCGATCTTCGAGGCGTACAGCTCGCGGGTCTTGGGGCCGATGTCCAGGCCCTCCTTGTCCGCGGGGATCTGGTCGGCGTCGACGGTGATGAAGTCGGCCGGGGTCCCGCCCTTGATGTCGGGGAAGTCCGCCGAGGCGAGGATGTCGACGGGGAGGACCAGCTCGACGCCGTTCTTCTCGGCGCGCTCCATGTACTCCGTGACGACCGGGATCTGGTCCTGCTGGAGGAGGGAGATGCCGACCTCGTGGCCCTTGGCCTTGAGGAAGGTGTAGGCCATGCCGCCGCCGATGAGGATGCGGTCGGCCCTGCCGAGGAGCTCGTCGATGACGGCGAGCTTGTCGGAGACCTTGGCGCCGCCGAGGACGACGACGTAGGGGCGCTTGACCTCGGCGGTCAGCTTCTTCAGGACGCCGACCTCGGTGGCGATGAGGTAGCCGGCCGCGTGCGGGAGCAGCGCGGGCAGGTCGAAGACCGAGGCGTGCTTGCGGTGGACGGCGCCGAAGCCGTCGCCGACGTAGAGGTCGGCCAGCTCGGCGAGCTCGCGGGCGAAGGCCACGCGCTCGGCCTCGTCCTTGGAGGTCTCGCCGGCGTTGAAGCGCAGGTTCTCGATGACGGCGACCTGGCCGTCGGCCAGGCCCGCGACGACCGCCTTGGCCGAGTCGCCGACGGTGTCGGTGGCGAAGGCGACCTCGGCGCCGAGCAGCTCGCCGAGCCGCTTCGCGGCCGGGGCGAGGGAGAAGTCGGGCTCGGTGCCGGTGCCCTTGGGGCGGCCCAGGTGCGAGGCGACCACCACGCGGGCGCCCGCCTCGGCGAGCTTGGCGATGGTGGGCTGGACGGCGCGGATGCGGCCGTCGTCGGTGATCACGCCTTCCTTGAGCGGCACGTTGAGATCGGCGCGTACGAAGACCCGCTTGCCGGCGACGCCGTCCGCGAGAAGTTCGTCGATCGTCTTCATGTGTTTCTACTCCTTGTCCCCATACAGGGCTGTTACAGGTGCAGGGCGGATGGGACGGGGCAAGCGACAGGGCCCGTACGGCGCCTCATCGCGCCGAGCGGACCCTGTGCTCACATGGTGTTGCCTTGCCCTACGTTCTTAGAGCTGACCGCCGACGAAGACGGTGAGGTCGACGAGGCGGTTGGAGTAGCCCCACTCGTTGTCGTACCAGCCGACGACCTTGACCTGCGTACCGTCCTGCACCATGGTCAGCGAGGAGTCGAAGGTGCACGAAGCCGGCCAGTTCACGATGTCGGAGGAGACGATCGCGTCCTCGGTGTAGTCGAGGATGCCCTTGAGCTGGCCCTCGGCGGCCTTCTGGAAGGCGGCGTTGATCTCTTCCTTGGTGGTCTCGCGGGAGAGCTCCAGGACGAGGTCGGTGACCGAGCCGGTGGGGACCGGGACGCGCATCGCGATGCCGTCGAGCTTGCCCTTGAGCTGCGGGAGGACCAGCGCGGTCGCCTTGGCGGCACCGGTGGAGGTCGGGATGATGTTCTCGGCGGCGGCGCGGGCGCGGCGCAGGTCCGAGTGCGGGAAGTCCAGGATGCGCTGGTCGTTCGTGTACGCGTGGACCGTCGTCATCATGCCCTTGACGATGCCGAAGTTCTCGTCGAGGACCTTGGCCATCGGCGCCACGCAGTTGGTGGTGCAGGAGGCGTTGGAGATCACGTGGTGCTGGGCGGCGTCGTACTTGTCCTGGTTGACGCCCATCACGATGGTGATGTCCTCGTCCTTGGCCGGGGCCGAGATGAGGACCTTCTTCGCGCCGGCCGCGATGTGCTTGGCGGCGTCGGCCTTCTTCGTGAAGATGCCGGTGGACTCGATCACGATGTCGGCGCCCAGCTCGCCCCAGGGGAGGTTCGCGGGGTCGCGCTCGGCGAACGTCTTGAAGGTCATGTCGCCCACGGTGATGGTGTCATCGGTGTGGGAGACGTCCTGCTTCAGACGGCCCAGGATGCTGTCGTACTTGAGCAGGTGCACCAGGGTGCCGTTGTCCGTCAGGTCGTTGACACCGACAACCTCGATGTCCGCCCCCTGCTCGAGAAGCGCCCGGAAGTAGTTGCGGCCAATGCGGCCAAAACCATTGATGCCTACGCGGATCGTCACGAACCGATCTCCTCGTTGGTGCGCCGGCCTGTCCCGCCGGCGAGCTGTATGGGATGTCCCCGACCGCTTACGACCCTACCTCTCCGTGAGCTTCGGAGTGGAATCGGCCGGAGGCTGACACGCCCCCGGGGCCTGGACCACCGCTGCGGCAAGGGACCCCGGGGACTTTGGTCCCGGTCACTCAGCGTGAGTGCCGGAAAGGTCGCTGATCAGCCGTTCAGTGTGCGAAGTGCCTTACCGATCAGTAGCGCTCGGTCGGCCGCGGCCGGGAGGTGCTCCAGCCCGAAGCCGAACAGGACCGTGTCACGCGTAGTGACGGCGGCGTAGGACTTGAACAGCTCTCCGGTCCTGGACCAATTTCCCGGAACTTCGGGACTTCCGGCGGGGGCGCCCTGGGCGGTCCAGGCCCCGAGGGAGGTCTCGAAGCCCTCCACGGCCTGGTCGGCGCCGCCCACGGAGACCCGGGCCTCGTCCGCGAAGACCCCGCGGCCGCCGGTGCCGGGGTCGGTGATGTACGACAGGGAGACCTCGACGGTCTTGCCGGCGTAGGGGCTCAGGTCGAAGGAGACCTGCTTCCAGCCGTCGGAGGAGCCGGTGAAGCTGTTCCACGCCCCGCTGGTTCCGCTCGGTGAGCAGCCGCCGCTCCCGACGGTGAGGTAGTGGCGCAGGAACGGGTGGCCGTTGACGAAGAACCCGGCCCCGCACTCCGCCGGGACGGTGGTGGAGCTCGAGCCGCCCACGTCCGGAAGTGTGGTCCAGTCCTCCCCGCCGGCCGTACGGGCCTCCAGGACGGCGTGGTCGTAGCCCTGCTCGGTGTTCCAGTTGAGGGCCATCTTCAGCTTCGGCTGATCGGCGGCCGTGACCTTGGTGAGGTCGACGGTACGGGTGAGGCGCTTCCAGTCGTCGTCCTCGTGGGTGACCGACGCCATGCCGGTGCCCGCGTAGGGGGCGTACGGGTTCACGATGCCGGCGTACCGGCCCGCCTGCGCGCTCTTGAACTGCGGGAACTGCGCCGGCGGCAGGGCGTCGGAGGTGACGCTGAAGGCTCCGGGGGTGTTCAGCGGGTTGCCGGCGGCGTCGCCGAGGGCGCCGCCCGCTCCGGCCAGCGGGCCGGCGCCGGTGAAGCCGGTGGGGCCCTTGGTCGTGGCCCGGGCGTAGGCGCCGAGGTAGTACTGGCTGAAGTCGTCGGTCAGGGCCCGGCCGACCTGGGCCCGGCCGCCCGCCAGCTCACCGGCCTCGACGAGCTTGCCGCCCTCGTTGAGGAAGTCGCGGACCGCCAGCTGCGTGGGGCCGCCGGGGGCGCCCGCGCCGGTGTAGTGGACGGCCGTGCGGAAGTGGGAGAGCACGCCGAGGTGGTGCGGGGCGCCCTGGGTCGCCACGTCCCACACGGCGGCGGACTTCCCGTTGGCCCGCAGCGCGTCCACGTAGCTCTGGGCGTGCTGCGCCTTGGCGCCCTCCTCCGCGATCACCAGGACGTCCGCGCGCGGGCGTTCGGCCACGGTGTACGTGAAGTGCTCGCTGGAGACGGGCTTGCCGCGGTCGCGGCCGGTGAACCAGACCTCGACCTTGTCGCCCGGCTTGGCGCCGTCGACCTTGGCCCGGTACTCGTCGAACCAGTTGTTGTCCTCGCCGCCGTAGACGTCGCCGCCCTTCCAGGCCTTGAGCTCGTCGTCGTGCGTACGGCCGCCGTTGATCCGGAAGTTGAGGAGCTTGTCCCCCAGCGCCTTGCGGGCGGTGACGGAGACCGTCTGGTCCTCGCCGCGGGCGACGTAGGAGGTGGTGAAGGGGTCGAGGGTGAAGTCGGCGGCGCTCATCCCGACCGAGGAGACGGGCCGGTCCGGGTGGGCGGCGCTCTCGCCGACGGACAGCGCGAAGGGGACGTTCTTGGCGAACTCCTGCTGGATCAGCTTCTCGTCGTCCGGGAAGTTGAAGCCGGAGGCGCAGTCCTCGGGCTTCCAGCGGTCGTTCGGGTCGATCGCGGAGGCCGTCTGGCAGGTGGTCATCTCCGGCGTGAACATCATGACGCCGTTGGCGTTGGCGGCGTGGCCGTCGGCCTCGCCGTTGGTGGTGTACAGCTCGGAGGAGATCTGCGGGTAGTAGCCGGGGACGGCCGGGTGCTCGGGGGTGCCGGCGAGGGCCTTGTAGGCCACGTCGTCCGGGGTCGGGGTGGCGACCTGCCAGCCGACTCCGTACAGCAGGAGCTCGGAGGCCGAGTGGTAGTTGATCGCGTACCGGAAGCCGATCCGCTTCTCGAACGTGTCGAGGGCGACGGTCTCGGGCTCGGACTGGGCCTTGGGGCCGCGGTAGGTCTCGCTGGAGGGGCTCGGGGAGGAACCCTCGTTGTCCCAGCCCCACTTGTAGGCGAAGTTGCGGTTGAGGTCGACCCCGTCCACCGCGGTGATCTTGCCGTCGCCGTTGTTGTCGTGCAGGTTCTTGCGCCAGAGGCGGGCGTCGTCCGAGGTGAAGGTGTAGTCGTACCCGTCGGGGTTGGCGGAGAGCAGGAACCACAGCTCGGTGGAGTCCACCAGCTTGGTGATCCGGGCGTCCTTGCCGTAGTTGTCGAGGGTGTGGTGCATCAGCCGCCGGGTCATCTCGGGGGTGATCCACTCGCGGGCGTGCTGGTTGGACATGTAGAGCACGGACGGCTTGTCGCCGTCCAGGGTCTTCCTGGCGTCCTTGGTGACCTTGAGGGCGAGGATGTCCTTGCCCTGGACGGTCTTGCCGATGGATACGACCTTGGTCAGGCCGGGGTTCTCCTGCGCGGTCCGCAGGATCTCCTCCTGGAGGCCGCCCTTGCCGCCGTAGGGGCGGAAGACCCCGTCCCCGGCGGCCTTGGTGCGGGCCAGCCCCTGGGCGGAGACCTTGCGCTCGGCGAGCTTGACCCCCTGGGCGGCGAGCCCCTCGGCCTGGTCCCCGGTGAGGAACAGCTCGACCTTCGCGGTCCCGGTCGCGGGAGCCCGTTCGGCGAGCTCCTGGGCGTCCTGGCCGGCGGCGAGGACGAGCGGGACCTGGTCGCGGGTGATGTCGGCGTCGTAGACGCGTACCTCGTCGGCGCCGGGTGCGGCGCCGGAGGCGGGCCGTGCCTGGGCCGCCGCGGGCATGGCGGCGAGTGTGGTTCCGATGACGAGTGCGCTTGCCGCGAGGATCGTTCTCGCGCGTTGCCTCATGTGCCCCCCTGGGCGTCGTCAGCCACGAAAGCGTTCGGGGGCCAGGCTCACGATCCGGCGATGCCCATGTCAATGGGACAAACGGGACCCGGCCCGCACGGAGGACCGTGCGGGCCGGGTCCGCCCGGCGGGGTGAGCGGGCGCGGACGGGGAACTCCCGTCTCAGCCGGCCATGTTGTCGGCCAGCTCCTCGCTGAGGTCCAGGTTGGACTCGGTGCCGGGGATCCCGAGGTCCTGCGCCCGCTTGTCGGCCATCGCCAGCAGGCGGCGGATCCGGCCCGCGACGGCGTCCTTGGTCAGCGGCGGGTCGGCGAGCGCGCCCAGCTCCTCCAGGGAGGCCTGCTTGTGCTCCATGCGCAGCCGGCCGGCGGCGGCGAGGTGCTCGGGGACCTCCTCGCCGAGGATCTCCAGCGCGCGCTGGACCCGGGCTCCGGCGGCCACCGCGGCCCGCGCCGAGCGGCGCAGGTTGGCGTCGTCGAAGTTGGCGAGGCGGTTGGCGGTGGCACGCACCTCGCGCCGCATCCGCCGCTCCTCCCAGGCCAGCACCGACTCGTGCGCGCCGAGGCGGGTCAGCAGGGCGCCGATGGCGTCGCCGTCGCGGACGACGACCCGGTCCACGCCGCGCACCTCGCGCGCCTTCGCGGCGATCGAGAGCCGCCGGGCGGCACCCACCAGGGCCAGGGCTGCCTCGGGGCCGGGGCAGGTGACCTCCAGGGAGGAGGAACGGCCCGGCTCGGTGAGGGAGCCGTGGGCCAGGAAGGCACCGCGCCAGGCCGCCTCGGCGTCACAGGTCGCCCCGGAGACCACCTGCGGGGGCAGCCCGCGGATGGGACGGCCGCGGCCGTCGACGAGGCCGGTCTGGCGGGCCAGCTGGTCCCCGCCGGCGACGACCCGGACGACGAAGCGGCTGCCGCGGCGCAGCCCGCCGGGGGCCATGACCACCAGGTCGGAGGAGTGGCCGAAGATCTCCAGGATGTCCTTGCGCAGCCGTCTGGCGGCGATCCCGGTGTCCAGTTCCGCCTCGATGACGATCCGGCCGCTCACCAGGTGCAGGCCGCCCGCGAACCGAAGGATCGCCGAGACCTCCGCCTTCCTGCAGCAGGTCCGGGTGACGGGGAGGCGGGAGATCTCATCCTTCACCGCGGGCGTCATCGCCATGGGCCGATCCTTCCATGCATCCGAAAAATACGGTCGTACGCGGCGGCCAGCAGCTCCGGGTCGTGCTTCGGAGAGCCGTCCTGCCTGGCCACCGGCGCCAGCTCGACCGCCGCACCGAACCGCTTGGCGGCATCGGCGAGGGACTCGCGGTCGGGCACGGCGGCCTCGTCGGCCAGCACCACGTCCAGGGCGAGTTTAGGGGCGTGTCGGGCCAAAACCTCCAAATGACGCTGCGGAGAGAAGCCCTCTGTTTCGCCCGGCTGGGGGGCGAGGTTCAGCGAGAGGACCTTGCGGGCCTTCGTCGCCGCCAGCGCGTCCAGCAGCTCCGGCACCAGCAGGTGCGGGATGACGGAGGAGAACCAGGATCCCGGGCCGAGCACCACCCAGTCGGCGTCGAGCACGGCGGCGACGGCCTCCGGCACGGCCGGCGGGTCGCCCGGCACGACCTGGACGGAGAGCACCTCGCCCGGGGTCAGGGCCACGGTGGCCTGCCCCCGGACGGTGTCCACCTCGTCCGGGCGCGCCGGATCGTGCCCCTTGACCAGGGCCTGGAGCTCCAGCGGCACGGCCGACATCGGCAGTACCCGGCCCTGCGCCCCGAGCAGCTTGCCCACCAGGTCGAGGGCCTGGACGGGGTCGCCGAGCTGTTCCCACAGGGCGACGATCAGCAGGTTGCCGACGGCGTGCCCGTGCAGGTCGCCCTGGGACTGGAAACGGTGCTGGATGACCCGGGCCCAGGTCTGGCCCCAGTCGTCGTCCCCGCACAGCGCGGCCAGCGCCTTGCGCAGGTCGCCGGGCGGCAGCACGCTCAGCTCCTCGCGGAGCCGCCCGCTGGAGCCGCCGTCGTCGGCGACGGTGACCACGGCGGTGAGCTCCCCGGTGATCCGGCGCAGGGCGGCGAGGGAGGCCGACAGGCCCATGCCGCCGCCGAGGGCGACGACCTTGGGCGCGACCACCTTGGCCGCCCCGCGGCGGCCGGCGCGGCCGGCGCCGTCCTCGCCCCGGGCGGGGGTCAGACGGCGCAGGCGGCGCAGGCGCAGGGTCCGTCCGGTCACTCGCGCCCCATGTCCCGGTGGACTACGACGGTCTCGACTCCCTCGGAGGCGAGGCGGGCGGCGAGCTTCTCGGACATGGCGACGCTGCGGTGCTTGCCGCCGGTGCAGCCGACCGCGATGGTCACGTACCGCTTGCCCTCGCGGCGGTAGCCGGCGGCGATGAGCTGGAGGAGCTCGGTGTAGCGGTCGAGGAACTCCTTGGCGCCGGGCTGGCTGAAGACGTAGCCCGACACCTCCTCGTTGAGTCCGGTGAAGGGGCGCAGCTCGGGGACCCAGTGCGGGTTGGGGATGAAGCGGCAGTCGACGACGAGGTCGGCGTCGACGGGCAGGCCGTACTTGAAGCCGAAGGACATCACGGTGGCCCGCAGCTCGGGCTCCTCGTCGCCCGCGAACTGGGCGTCCATCTTCGCGCGCAGCTCGTGCACGTTCAGGCTGGAGGTGTCGATCACCAGGTCGGCGTCGCCGCGCAGCTCGCGCAGCAGGTCGCGCTCGGCGGCGATGCCGTCGACGATGCGGCCGTCGCCCTGGAGCGGGTGCGGGCGGCGGACCGACTCGAAGCGGCGGACCAGGGCGTCGTCGGAGGACTCCAGGAAGACGATGCGCCGGGTGACCCCGCGGGACTCCAGGTCGGCGAGGGACTCGCGCAGGGCGTCGAAGAACTGGCGGCCCCGGACGTCGACGACGACGGCGATGCGCGCCACGTTGCCCTGGGAGCGGGCGCCGAGCTCCACCATGGTGGGGATCAGCGCCGGCGGCAGGTTGTCGACGACGAACCAGCCGAGGTCCTCCAGGCACTTGGCCGCCGTGCTGCGGCCGGCTCCGGACATGCCGGAGATGATCACCAGCTCGGGGATGGCCGCCTCGGCGTTGTCGCCGGGCTCCACTGTCGTGCCCGTACTCACCTGTGCTCCGTCTCGGTCGTGCTCGGTCTCGTGCTCGGTCATTGCTCGGTCCCCCGATCGGACGGCGTCCCCGCGGGCGCGGGGGCCTCGTCCTCAATGATCTCTCCTGTCGCCGTGTTGACGGCAGGACCTGCGGGGACCGCCTGGGCGAGGGCCGCGGCCACGGTCTCGGCCGTCTTGCGGCCTATGCCCGGGACCTCGCAGATCTGGTCGATTGTCGCCTGTCTCAGCTTCTTCACCGAACCGAAGTGCTTCACGAGGGCCAGCCGGCGGCTCTCGCCGAGCCCGGGCACCTCGTCCAGGGGGCCCGCCTTCAGCCGCTTGACGCGCTTGCTGCGCTGGTACTGGATGGCGAAGCGGTGGGCTTCGTCACGCACCCGCTGGAGCAGGTAGAGGCCCTCGCTGGTGCGGGGCAGGACCACGGGGTCGTCCTCGCCGGGCAGCCAGACCTCCTCCAGCCGCTTGGCGAGGCCGCACACGGCGACGTCGTCGATGCCGAGCTCCTCCAGAGCCCGCTTGGCGGCCGCCACCTGGGGCTGTCCGCCGTCGACGACGACGAGCTGGGGCGGGTAGGCGAACCGCTTGGGCCGCCCGTCGTCCTCGGGCTCGCCGGCCTCGCCGTCCTCCGGGGCCCACTCCCCCGTCTTGATCTTCTCCTGGAGGTAGCGCCGGAAGCGCCGGGAGACGACCTCGTGCATGGACCGGACGTCGTCCTGCCCCTCGAAGCCCTTGACCTGGAAGCGCCGGTACTCGCTCTTGCGGGCGAGTCCGTCCTCGAAGACGACCATGGAGGCCACGACGTCGTCCCCCTGGAGGTGGGAGATGTCGAAGCACTCGATGCGCAGGGGCGCCCCGTCGAGCTCCAGGGCCTCGGCGATCTCCTCCAGGGCCCGGGAGCGGGTGGTGAGGTCGGCGGCGCGCTTGGTCTTGTGGAGGGCGAGGGACTGCTGGGCGTTGCGGTGGACGGTCTCCATCAGGGACCTCTTGTCCCCGCGCTGTGGGACGCGCAGGCTGACCTGCGACCCGCGCCGCTGCGCCAGCCACTGCCCGAGGGCGGCCGCGTCGTCCGGGACGACCGGGACGAGCACCTCCTTGGGCACGCTCTCGCCGCTCTCCTCCCCGTAGAGCTGCTGGAGGGCGTGTTCGACGAGCCCGGCGGTGTCGACGGCCTCGACCTTGTCGGTGACCCAGCCGCGCTGGCCGCGGACCCGGCCGCCGCGGACGTGGAAGATCTGCACGGCCGCCTCCAGCTCGTCCTCGGCGACGGCGATCAGGTCGGCGTCGGTGGCGTCGGCGAGGACGACGGCGTTCTTCTCCATGGCCCGGCGCAGGGCCCCTATGTCGTCGCGCAGCCGGGCGGCCTTCTCGTACTCCATCTCCTCGGCCGCCGCGTGCATCTCCTTCTCCAGCCGGGAGAGGTACGCGCCGGTGCGGCCGGCCATGAAGTCGCAGAAGTCCTCGGCGAGTTCCCGGTGGTCCTCGGGGCTGATCCGGCCTACGCAGGGCGCCGAGCACTTGCCGATGTAGCCGAGCAGACAGGGCCGCCCGATCTGGGCGGAGCGCTTGAAGACCCCGGCGGAGCAGGTGCGCACGGGGAACACCCGGAGCATCAGGTCGACGGTCTCGCGGATCGCCCAGGCGTGCCCGTAGGGCCCGAAGTAGCGCACGCCCTTCTTCTTGGGCCCGCGCATCACCTGCACGCGCGGGTACTGCTCGTTCAGGGTGACGGCGAGCGAGGGGTAGCTCTTGTCGTCCCGGTACTTCACGTTGAACCGGGGGTCGAACTCCTTGATCCAGGAGTACTCCAGCTGGAGCGCCTCGACCTCGGTGGAGACGACGGTCCACTCGACGGAGGCGGCCGTGGTGACCATGGTGGCGGTGCGGGGGTGCAGACCGGCGAGGTCCTGGAAGTAGCTGGCCAGCCGCTGGCGCAGGCTCTTGGCCTTCCCGACGTAGATCACCCGGCGGTGCTCGTCGCGGAACTTGTAGACCCCAGGGGAGTCGGGGATCTCCCCGGGCTTGGGTCGGTAGCTGGAAGGGTCGGCCATGCCGCCCACCCTACTGGCGCCGTCCGACAACGAACCGTACCGCCGCCGCCCGCCTCGAACGCCGGCGATCGAGGCGAGAACGGGTGAAGGGCGGGGAGGGGACGGCCCCGCAGGGTCCGGCGCCGGCCACACGCGGCTGGCGCCGGACCCCGCGGGAAGGGGGCCCGGGGTCACCCCCCGGCGGTGCGGCGCCGCCGCAGCAGGGCGACGGCCCCCGCCGCGCCCAGCGCCAGCGCCCCGGCGCCGCCGGCGAGCACCACCCCCGGCCCACCACCGGCACCGGCGGCCTCAGCGGCGCCCCCGGTCTCGAAGGCACCGGCACCGGCACCGCCTCCGGGCGGCGCAGCCGCCTCGGCGAAGCCCCCCGCCAGGCCCCGCTGCGCGTACGCGGAGCCCGGCAGCTTGTCCCCGTACGCCTTGACGACCCGCGCCCGGTACGCCCCGAGCGAGACCCCGGCCGGGCCCACGGCCCGCACGGCGTCCTCGTCCAGCGGCAGCACCCGCTCGCCCCCGGCGACGTACCAGGCGTCGATCTGCGGCTCCCGGAACACGGTCCCGCCGGGCAGTTTCGCGGCTCCCAGCGCCGCGTAGCGGAACTCGTCGTCGCCGGTGGCGATGTTCACGACCTGCCAGCCGGCCCCGGTCTTCGCGGTCCACAGGGCCGCCTTCTGCCCGTCCGAGGACACGGCCTCGGACGCGAGGAACTCCAGCCGGGCCACCGGGGCCCCGGCCTTCCCGGCGACGAACTCCGGCGCCAGGTAGCTGACGGGGACCGCGTCCCCCTCGATCCGGGGCCGGGCGGCGGCCACCGAGACCTTCCCCTCCCGGGCGAAGAACCTGGACAGGGTCGCCAGGGTGTCCGGCGCGGCGGCGGCCTCGTGGGCGGCGGCCCGGTTCTCGGCGGTGGCGGTCTGCGGCTGCGGGACGGGCGCGGCCGAGGCCGGCCCGCCCAGGGCGGCGGTCAGGGCGGCGGCCGCGAGGGCCACGGCGGCGGCGCGTGCGGTCTTGGCGGTCACGCGGTCACGCCCCGATCCGGTAGAGGGAGTGGGTCCAGGAGAAGGTGTCGTTGTCCACGTACCAGGCGTGCGAGGCCCAGTTGTAGCGGTCGTTGGAGGGCCAGGGGTCGCCCCAGTAGACCCAGCTGCTCGCGGTGTCGTACCCGTAGAGGACGTGCATGTGGCCGCCGCCGCCCGACCACTGGATCCGGGTCTCGACGGGCCGGTTGGCGTTGATCTCGGTCTGGACGGTGGAGTACTGGAGCCAGCCGGTCACGTAGCTGCCGGAGTTGATGCCGGCCCAGCGCAGCGCGGTCTGGACGTTGCCCAGCGTGGCCTGGTTGTTGGGGCACTCGGTGCCCTGCTGGCGGTTGAAGGCGGCGTTGCAGAACTGGTTCTGGCTGTAGGTGCGGCCGAACCAGGTGGCGATGGTGTTGCCGCTCGCGGCCCAGCACCAGTTGTTCTTCTGCTGTGCCTGCATGGTGATGTCGAGCCGCTTGTACGCCAGTGCCCGGGCGGCGGCGCCCGGGTCCGCGGCCGGGGCGGCGGTGGCGGTGCCGGCGCCGAGACCGAGGGGCAGCAGTACGAGCAGCAGGGCGGATATCAGCGAGGCGGCCGGCGAAAGCCGCCCTCTTCTGTTGCGCATCGCGTTCCTCCCGAGGTGGGGACTCGAGGTGGTGGGGGGATGGAGGAGCGCGTCCGGACGCTGTGGAGGAGCATCAGGGTGTTGTCGCGATCAGGTCAACACGCTTCAATACGCGGTGACATTGCAGTGTGAACGGTGGGGCTGCGGTGTGAACGGTTGCTCTCGTTCCACCTGGTCTCCCCGACCCACGGCCCGGCCCCCCACCCCGGCGCGTGTGAACGTTCACAGAGGAGAGTCGCCATGCGGCCGACCGGCGACACGCCCGTTCCGGCGGACCCCGTCGACGCGGCCGGACTCGGCCGGCTGCTGCACGCCGGCCCCTTCCACCTCGCCCTGCGCGCCGCCCTCGCCGCGCGCGGACTGCCCCTGCACCGGGTGCAGCACCGGCTCGCGGCGCGCGGCATCAAGCTCGGGGTGACCAGCCTCAGCTACTGGCAGCAGGGCGCCCGGCGCCCGCGCCACCGGGAGTCGCTGCGGGCGGTGTCCGCCCTGGAGGAGATCCTGGACGTGCCCCGGGGCTCCCTGCTGCGCCTGCTGGCCGAACCGGCCCCGCCCCCCGGCCCGCCCCGCCCGGCCGCCCGCTCCTACCGGGCGCTGGTGAGCGTCGGCGGGGCCGTGGAGGGGCTGCTGGCGGCGATGGAGCTGCCGGCGGACGGCGGCCTGCACTCGGTCGGCCACCACGAGCGGGTCCGCATCGGCCCGGCCGGCGAACTGCGCACGCGCGAGTCGCAGCAGATCGTCCGGGCCCACCGCGACGGGGTCGACCGCTACCTGGCCGTCCACCACGGCGACCCCGGCTGCGACGCGGCCCGGGTGGCGGTGACGGCGTACGAGAACTGCCGCACGGGCCGGGTGCGCTGCCACCCGGAGGCCGGGGTGGTGGTGGCGGAGCTCCTCTTCGACGCGCGGCTGCGGCGCGGCGACACGTACGTCTTCGGCTACGGCGTCGAGGACGGCACGGGCGCGCGCAGCACGGAGTACGTGCGCGGGTTCAGCTACGCGGGCGGCCAGTACATGCTCCAGGTCCGCTTCGACGAGGCGGCCCTGCCGGTCCGCTGCCACCGCTTCGCCCGCACCTCCCCGCAGGCCCCGCGACGAGCCCTGGCCGACCTCACCCCCAGCGGCGGCCACCGCGCGGTCCACCTGGTGGAACAGGCGGTCCGCCCGGGGATCCTGGGCATCGCCTGGGACTGGGGGTAGGAGCGGGCCCTCGGAAAAGGGCGGGCGCGGGCACGGGCGGTGCGGCAGGATGACGCCCGTGAACGACATCCGAAAGGCACATGCCGCGTAGGTCCCCGGCGCAGGTGAGGCGCGACCTGCCACGCGGACGCCGCCCGCAGGACGGGCGGCAGGTCATACCCGGACTCTCGGGCCCGGCCCTCGCCCGGATCGCCCGGATCGAGCGCCGGGCCTCCTGGCCCGGCCCCCTCTTCGAGGCGTGGGGCCGCTGGCGCGCCCTCGCGTACCAGCCAGGACCGTGGGTGATGTACGCCTCGGACGACTGCTGCGCGTGCTGCGACCCGTTCGCGGGAGCGGCCGTGCGGGAGGTGCTGGAGGCCGCCTGCCTGGTCCTCCCCCGGCCTGCGGCCCGGGAGCTGCGCGCGGTGCTGGCGCCGCTGGACGCCCGTTTCCTCGCCCGTACCCTGCCCGACCCCTTCGCCCCGCCCGGTGATCCGTGGTGGACCAGGCGGCTGGAGTCGGCGTAGGGGCCGTGCCGTGCGGGGCGGGCCGGGTCAGCCCGCGATCAGCTTGCCGTTCTCCGCCTTGACCGGGACGGCCGGGAGGGGGTCGGAGGCGGGGCCGCGCAGGACCTTGCCCGTGGTGACGTCGAAGCGGCTGCCGTGGCAGGGGCAGTTGCCCTCGCCCTTGTCGATCGTGTCGAGGACGCAGCCCGCGTGGGTGCACTGGGCGCTGAACGCCTTGTACTGGCCCGCCGCCGGGCAGCTGACGACGAGCTTGTGCTCGCGGAACAGCTTCGCGCCGCCGACCGGGACCTCCGTGGCGGCGCCCAGCTCGACCGGCTCCTTCGGGACGGCGGGGCCGCCCGCGCCGCTGCCGCCCCCGGCCGAGCAGGCGGAGAGCGCCGTCCCCGCGCCCACGGCCCCGGCGAGCGCGGCGGCGCCCTTGAGGACGGTACGGCGGGCGGCGGGCTGGGACGCGGACATGTGGTTCTCCTGGCACGAGGTGGCGGGCCCCGGGCGGGGCCCACCCGACCATACCGGCGCCCGATGGGATAGCTTCCCCCGCGTGATCGTCGTCGGCGGAGAAGCCCTGATCGACCTCGTGCCCCTGGCGGAGCCGCCGGGCGCGCTGCTGCCACGGCCCGGGGGCGGGCCGTACAACACCGCCCTGGCGCTGGGCCGCCTCGGAGCTCCCGTGGCCTTCTGCTCCCGGGTGTCGGCGGACGGCTTCGGCGAGGTCCTGCTGGCCGGGCTGCGGGCCGCCGGGGTGGACCTCGCGCTGGTGCAGCGGGGGCCCGAGCCGACCACGCTGGCCGTGCCCTCGCTGGGCCCGGACGGTTCGGCCGTGTACGGGTTCTACGTGGAGGGCACCGCCGACCGGCTGTTCGCCCTGCCGCCCGCGCTGCCGCCGGGGGCGCGGGCCCTGGCACTGGGGACCTGCTCGCTGGTGCTGGAGCCGGGGGCCAGCGCGTACGAGGCGCTGCTGCGGCGGGAGTCGGGGCGCGGCCTGCTGACCCTGCTGGACCCCAACATCCGCCCGGCCCTGATCGCGGACCCGGCCGGCTACCGGGCGCGGTTCCTGGAGCGGCTGCCGTACGTGTCCGTGCTGAAGCTGTCGGAGGAGGACGCGCACTGGCTGGGCGGCCGGGTCGGGGACTGGCTGGCCGCGGGGCCCTCGGCGGTGGTGCTGACCCGGGGCGCGGCGGGGCTGACGGTGTGGACGGCGGACGGGGCCGAGCACAGTGCGGCGGCCCGTCCGGTGACGGTCGCGGACACGATCGGCGCGGGCGACACCGTCAACGCGGCGCTGCTGCACCGGCTGGCCGGGGCTGCGGACCCCGGCGCGGTGGACTGGCCCGACGTGCTGGCGTACGCGGCCCACGCGGCCGCGCTGACCTGCACCCGGGCCGGCTGCGAGCCGCCGTACGCGGCCGAGCTCGGCCTCAGCCGATAGCGGCCCACAGGGTACGGGCGAGCGCGGGGGCGAACTCCTCGACCGGCTGGACGGTCTCGGCTCCGGAGAAGTGCAGGAAGAACGCCCGCTGGAAGCAGGCGCCGAGCAGCAGCGCGGCGGCGGCGCGGGGGTCGGCGTCCGCCCGGAGCCGGCCGGCGTCGAGCTCCCGGCGCAGCCGTCCTTCGAGGGCGTCGCGCACCACGTGCGGACCCTGGCCGATCTCGTGGACCCCCTCGCGGTGGCGGGTGAGCAGGGCGGGCTCGGCGAACAGGGAGGCGGCCATCGGTACGGCCTCGGCGTAGAACAGCGAGGCGTGCCGCGCGATGCCGGCGAGCGCCTCCTGGAGGGGGCCTTCGCCGGGGCCGCCGCCCAGCGCGGCCATGAGCGGCCCGGCGTTGGGCGTGCGCTCCATGAGCACCCGCACGAACAGCTCCTCCTTGTTGGCGTAGTGCTTGTAGAGCGCGGCCTCCGAGCAGCCGGCCTCCCGGGCGATGGCCTTGGTGGTGGTGTTGGCGAGGCCGATGGTGCGCATGAGGGTCTCGGCGGCGTCCAGCAGTCGCTCGGAGGCAGGGCGGGTTGACTTCGGGGTGGGCATTCACTCACCCTAGTGGACAGAGGGGTGAGTGAACACTCACCCACCACTGGCGACAGGGGCCCACGATGAAGATCACGGTGTTCGGAGCGACGGGCGGCGTGGGCCGCGAAGTGGTCCGGCAGGCCCTGGCGGCTGGCCACGAGGTGACGGCGGTCGTCCGCGACCCCGCCCGGCTGGACGCACCCGCGCAGGAGCGGCTGCGCGTGGCGGTGGTGAAGGACCTCACGGACGAGTCCGCCCTGCTGCCGGTCCTGGCGGGGCAGGACGCGGTGGTCTCGGCGCTGGGCTCCGCGAGCAACAAGCAGGCCCGGCTGGCGCCCGTCACCGGGCCGGCCCTGCGGGCGGTGGTCGCGGCGATGCGGCGGGCGGGGGTAGAGCGGCTGATGGCGGTCAGCGCGGCGCCGCTGGCACCGGACGCGAAGGGGGACGGGCTGCTGGTCCGCAAGGTCGGCTACCCGCTCCTCCGCTGGGCCCTGCGTGACCTGTACGCGGACCTCGCGGTCATGGAGTCCGTCATCGCGGAGGCGAGCGGGCTGCGGTGGACGGTGGTCCGGCCGCCGCGCCTGCTGAACCGGCTGGGCACCGGCTACTACCGCCGCACCCTCGACGGCAACGTCCCGGGCGGCCGGGTCATCGCCCGCGCGGACGTGGCGACGGCCCTCCTGGACATCCTGTCCGACCCCGCGTCGGAGGGCCACGCGGTGGGCGTCGCCGCGTAGGCCCTGGCCGGGCGGTGTCGGGGGCGCGCCTCAAACTCCCCCAGCTACCGCTGGGAGGTGCCCCCTGGCGGGGCTGGATGTTGCCGCTGCGCGGCCATATCCAGCCCGCGCGGCGATTGAGCGCACGGGCGCGAAGCGCACGTCCGGGGTCCGGGGCTCGCCCTGGGAAACGGAGAAAGGGCGGGGCGGGGAGAGGCACCGCGCAGCGGCACCCCCGGCCCCGCCCCGCCACGGGCTACGCCTTGCGCGGGGCCCGCGCCGCCTTCTTCGCCGGGGCGGCCTTCTTCGCCGGGGCGGCCTTCTTCGCCGGGGCGGCCTTCTTCCGCGTGGCCCGGGCCACCGGAACCGGCGCGGCGTCGGAGATCCGCTCCGCCCCCAGGATGTCCCGCAGGAACTTCCCCGTGTGGCTCGCGCCCACCGACGCGACCTGCTCCGGCGTGCCCTCGGCGACCACGAGGCCGCCCCCGTACCCGCCCTCGGGGCCCATGTCCACGACCCAGTCCGCCGTCTTGATGACGTCCAGGTTGTGCTCGATGACGATCACCGAGTTCCCCTTGTCCACCAGCCCCGACAGCACCTTGATCAGCTTCGAGATGTCCTCGAAGTGGAGACCCGTCGTCGGCTCGTCCAGCACGTACACCGTCCGCCCCGTCGACCGCTTCTGCAGCTCCGACGCCAGCTTCACGCGCTGCGCCTCGCCGCCCGACAGGGTCGGCGCGGACTGGCCGAGGCGGACGTAGCCCAGCCCCACCTCGTTCAGCGTCTTCAGGTGCCGCGCGATCGTCGGGACCGCCTCGAAGAACTCCAGCGCCTCCTCGATCGGCATGTTCAGGACTTCCGCGATGGACTTGCCCTTGTAGTGGACCTCCAGGGTCTCCCGGTTGTACCGGTCGCCGTGGCAGACCTCGCACGGGACGTACACGTCCGGCAGGAAGTTCATCTCGATCTTGATCGTGCCGTCACCGGAGCAGTTCTCGCACCGGCCGCCCTTGACGTTGAAGGAGAAGCGGCCGGGCAGGTAGCCGCGGACCTTCGCCTCCATCGTCTCCGCGAACAGCTTGCGCACGTGGTCGAAGACGCCCGTGTACGTCGCCGGGTTGGACCGCGGCGTCCGGCCGATCGGGGACTGGTCGACATGCACGACCTTGTCGACCAGGTCGTCGCCCTCCACCCGCGTGTGCCGGCCCGGCACGGACCGCGCACCGTTCAGCTCGCGCGCCAGGTGCGTGTACAGGATGTCGTTGACCAGGGTCGACTTGCCGGAGCCCGACACGCCCGTGACCGCCGTGAGGACGCCCAGCGGGAAGGACACGTCGATGTCCCGCAGGTTGTTCTCCTTGGCGCCGTGGACGGTGAGCTTGCGCTCCTCGTCCACCGGCCGGCGGACGTCCGGTACGGGGATGGACCGCTTGCCGGACAGGTACTGGCCGGTCATCGACTCGCCGTTCTTCAGCAGCTCCTTGAGCGAGCCGCTGTGCACCACCTTGCCGCCGTGCTCACCGGCGCCGGGGCCGATGTCCACGACCCAGTCGGCCACCTTGATGGTGTCCTCGTCGTGCTCGACGACGATGAGCGTGTTGCCCATGTCCCGCAGCCGCACCAGCGTCTCGATCAGCCGGTGGTTGTCGCGCTGGTGCAGGCCGATGGACGGCTCGTCCAGCACGTAGAGCACGCCGACCAGGCCGGAACCGATCTGCGTGGCCAGCCGGATGCGCTGGGCCTCGCCGCCCGACAGGGTGCCGGCGGCGCGGTTGAGGGAGAGGTAGTCCAGGCCCACGTCCACCAGGAAGCGGAGCCGCTCGTTGACCTCCTTGAGGACCCGCTCGGCGATCTTCTTGTCGCGGGCGTCGAGCTTCATCCGTCCCAGGAAGTCGGCGCACTCGCTGATCGACATCGCGGCGACCTCGGCGATGGAGCGCTCCATCACCGTCACCGCGAGCACGATCGGCTTGAGCCGGGTGCCCTCACAGGTCGGGCAGGGCACCTCGCGCATGTAGCCCTCGAAGCGCTCGCGGCTGGCGTCGCTCTCGGACTCGGCGTGCCGCCGCTTGACGAACGGCACGGCGCCCTCGAAGGCCGTGGTGTACGCGCGCTCACGCCCGTACCGGTTGCGGTAGCGGACCTCGATCTGGGTCTTGTGCCCGTACAGCAGGGCCTTCTTGGCCCGCTGCGGCAGTCCGGCCCACGGGATGTCGGTGCGGAAGCCCAGTTCCCCGGCGAGCGCGCCGACCAGCCGCTGGAAGTAGTCCTTGGTGTGGCCCAGCGACCAGGGCGAGACCGCGCCCTCGTCCAGCGACTTGTCCTCGTCCGGGACGATCAGCTCCGGGTCCACCTCCATGCGCGTACCGATGCCGGTGCACTCGGGGCAGGCGCCGAAGGGCGAGTTGAAGGAGAAGGAGCGCGGCTCCAGCTCCTCGAAGGACAGGTCGTCGTACGGGCAGTAGAGGTGCTCGGAGTACATCCGCTCACGCTCGGGGTCGTCCTCGGCGAGGTCGACGAAGTCCAGGATGACCATGCCGCCGGAGAGGCCGAGCGCGGTCTCGACGGAGTCGGTGAGCCGGCGCTTGGCACTGTCCTTGACGGTGAGGCG
Source organism: Streptomyces sp. NPDC058157 (assembly GCF_042884105.1). Taxonomy (NCBI): domain Bacteria; kingdom Bacillati; phylum Actinomycetota; class Actinomycetes; order Kitasatosporales; family Streptomycetaceae; genus Streptomyces; species Streptomyces sp. NPDC058157. Next base: position 6,202 of record NZ_JBHVUQ010000091.1, on the reverse strand, counting down.
GTCGATGACCACCTCGATGGTGTGCTTCTCCTGCTTCTTCAGCGTGGGCGGCTCGGAGAGCTGGATCGTCCGGCCGTCCACCCGGGCACGGCTGTAGCCCTTGGTCTGGAGGTCGGCGAAGAGGTCGACGAACTCGCCCTTGCGCTCGCGGACCAGCGGGGACAGCACCTGGAAGCGGCTGCCCTCGGGGAGCGCGAGGACCTTGTCGACGATCGCCTGCGGCGACTGCCGGGAGATCGGGCGCCGGCACTCGGGGCAGTGCGGCTTGCCGATGCGGGCGAACAGCAGGCGGAGGTAGTCGTAGACCTCGGTGATCGTGCCGACGGTGGAGCGGGGGTTGCGCGAGGTCGACTTCTGGTCGATCGAGACGGCCGGGGAGAGGCCCTCGATGAAGTCGACGTCGGGCTTGTCCATCTGCCCCAGGAACTGGCGGGCGTACGACGAGAGCGACTCGACGTAGCGGCGCTGGCCCTCGGCGAAGATCGTGTCGAAGGCCAGGGAGGACTTGCCCGAGCCGGAGAGTCCGGTGAAGACGATGAGGGAATCGCGGGGCAGGTCGAGCGAGACGTTCTTCAGGTTGTGCTCGCGAGCGCCACGAACGATGAGACGGTCGGTCACGCCGGTCCGCACCTTTCTTGAGAGAGCGGGGGCACGGGCCCCCGGCTTGTCCAGGGTATGGGGGGCGCCTCTGCGATGGACTGTGTCTGGACTATCGAGCGTATAGCACGCACATTCGATTTACGGCACGCGCAAGAGGGCTTCACCCGATCGTGTGGCGGCGCCCTCCCGGCCACTAGGCTCGGACCCATGACTGATCATGTGCACGACCTGGCCTCTGTACGTGAAGCCACCAAACGGCTGCTGAACGCGGTCGCGAAAATGGACAACGCCTCCCTCTCCCAGGAGTCACACCTCCCGGGCTGGACCCGCGGCCACATCCTGGCCCACCTGGCGCGCAACGCCGACGCCCTCGTCAACGTCTTCGAGGGCCGCCCCATGTACGAGAGCGCCGCCGCCCGCGACGCGGACATCGAGCGCGACTCCGGCCGGCCCCTGGAAGAACACCTGACGGACCTCCGTGATTCCGCGGCCCGCTTCCTCGCCACCACCGAGCCCGCCCAGGACTGGCAGCGCACCGTCGAGCTGCGCAACGGCGTCACCGACCTGGCGGCGAACGTGCCCTTCCGCCGGCTCGTCGAGGTAGAGCTCCACCACGTCGACCTGAACATCGGCTACGAGCTCTCCGACCTCCCGGCCGAGTTCGCCGACCGGGAGATCGCCTTCCTCGCCGACCGCTGGTCCGGCCGCCCCGACGTCCCGCCGGTCACCCTCCTGTTCCCGGACGGCGAGACCGTCGCGCGCACGGGCGGCACCGAGGGCACCCCCGTGGTCCTCAGCGGCGCGCGGGACGACCTGCTCGGCTGGCTGGCCGGCCGCGGCCTCAAGGGCGCCCACCTCGCCATCGAGGCCGGCGACGCCGTGCCCGAACTCCCCGCGCTCTAGGATTCCGACATGACGTACAGCGGAGCGGTGAAGGTCGGCGGTCCCGCCGACGTGCACGAACTCGCGGACCTGATGATCTCCAAGGTCGCCGTGGGTTCCATGAACAACAACGCGTACCTGCTGCGCTGCCGGGCCACCGGCGAGCAGCTCCTGATCGACGCGGCGGCCGAGCCGGACACGCTGCTGAACCTGATCGGCGACGACGGCATCGCGTCCGTCGTCACCACGCACCGGCACGGCGACCACTGGGGCGCGCTCCGGGAGGTCGTCGACGCCACCGGGGCGCGGACCTACGCGGGCGCCTACGACGCGGAGGGCATCCCGGTCCCCACGGACGTCCCGGTCCAGGACGGGGACGTGATCACGGTCGGACGGGTCTCCCTGACCGCCCGCCACCTGGTCGGCCACACCCCCGGCTCCATCGCCCTGGTCTACGACGACCCGCACGGGCACCCGCACGTGTTCACCGGCGACTGCCTCTTCCCCGGCGGCGTCGGCAACACCTGGGGCGACGCGAAGAACTTCGCCAGCCTGATCGACGACGTCGAGACCAAGATCTTCGGGCAGCTGCCCGACGAGACCTGGGTCTACCCGGGCCACGGGAACGACACCATGCTCGGCACCGAGCGCCCCCACCTCGCGGAATGGCGCGAGCGGGGCTGGTGACCCACGGGCGCATGTGCCGCCGTCAACATCCGGCGGCCATGCGCTCCTTCCGGTCGACCTCGACCGAACGCATGTCCCGGGGCGGCCGGCCGGTGTAGTTGCTGCACCATGCGACACCACCCCTCCCCGTCCCCCGGTCCCTCGATGCTGCGGCTCGCCCTGGCCTCCCTGGTCGGGACCGCCATCGAGTTCTACGACTTCTTCGCCTACGGCACGGCCGCCGCCCTGGTGCTCGGCCCGCTGTTCTTCCCCTCGTTCTCCCCGCTGGCGGGAACCCTCGCGGCCTTCGGCACGTTCGGCGTCGGCTTCCTCGCCCGCCCCCTGGGCTCCGTCCTCTTCGGGCACGTCGGCGACCGCTACGGGCGCCGCCCGGTGCTGCTCGCCTCGCTGCTGCTGACCGGCCTGGCCACGGTGGCCGTCGGGTGCGTGCCCTCGTACGCCTCCATCGGGACCGCCGCGCCCCTGCTGCTGCTCCTGCTGCGCTTCCTCCAGGGGCTCGGGCTCGGCGGGGAGTGGGGCGGGGCGGTGCTGCTGACCGCCGAGCACGCTCCCGAGGGGCGGCGCGGGCTGTGGTCCAGCTTCCCGCAGATGGGTCCGGCCACCGGGTTCCTGCTGGCCAACGGCCTGACGCTGGCCCTGTCCGGCCTGCTGAGCGACGCGCGGTTCGCCGCGTGGGGCTGGCGGGTGCCGTTCTGGTGCGCCGGGCTGCTGGCGCTGGCCGGGCTGTGGCTGCGCCGCTCGGTGGAGGAGACCCCGGAGTTCCGGGCCCTCACCGAGACCGGCCGGCGGGCGGAGGCCCCGCTCCCGGAGGTCCTGCGCGGCCACTGGAGGCTGCTCCTGCTGACCGGCGGGGCGATGTCGGTCGGGTACGCCGTCTTCTACGCGGTCACCACGTGGTCCCTGGCCTACACCACCGGCCCGCTGCACATGGACCGCACCCTGATGCTGGCCGTGGTGATGGCCGCCGTCCTGCTGAAGGGGCTGGTGACGGCCCCGCTGGCGGCGCTGGGCGACCGCTGGGGGCGGCGGCCGCTCTGCCTGGCCGGCAGTGCCGCCTGCGCGCTGTGGATGTTCCCGTTCGTGGCCCTGCTGAGCAGTGGGGATCCGCTGCTGGTGGCGGTGGGCTGCGTCGGCGCGCTGCTGGCGATGGTCCTGATGTACGCGGTGGTGGGCGCGTACCTGCCGGAGCTGTACGCGCCGCGGATCCGCTGCACCGGCGCGGCCGTCGGCTACAACCTGGGCGGGGTCCTCGGCGGGGCGCTGACCCCGATCGTGGCGACGGCCCTGGCGGACGGATCCGGCCCGCCGTGGGGCGTGGCGGTGTACCTGACGGTGGTGGCCCTGGTCAGCCTGGGCTGCTTCGCCCTCCTGCCGGAGACCCGTCCGGCCGCCGTCCCCGCCCGGGGCGGTACGGGCGCGGACACGGGAGCGGGGGCGGCCGAAGCCGCCCCCGCGTAGGCCGGGCGGGGCCCGGCCGGGTCAGGCGTCCACGCTCCGGGCCTCCTGGGCGGCGGCTTCGGCCGCCGCCTGCTTCCTGGAGGCGATCAGGCTGGTGATCGTGGTGATCACCAGGACGCCGCAGATGACGCCCAGGGAGACCGGGATGGAGATCTGCGGGACGTGCACCCCGGACTCGTGCAGGGCGTGCAGCACCAGCTTGACGCCGATGAAGCCGAGGATCACGGACAGGCCGTAGCTGAGGTGGACCAGCTTCTTGAGCAGGCCGCCGATGAGGAAGTACAGCTGGCGCAGGCCCATGAGGGCGAAGGCGTTGGCGGTGAAGACGATGTACGGGTCCTGGGTGAGGCCGAAGATCGCGGGGATGGAGTCCAGGGCGAAGAGGACGTCGGTGGTGCCGATGGCGAGCATGACCACCATCAGCGGGGTCAGGATCCGCTTGCCGTTGTCGCGGATGAACAGCTTGGTGCCGTGGTAGCGGTCGGCGACGCCGAACTTCTTCTCGATGGACTTCAGGAGGCGGTTCTCCTCGAACTCCTCTTCCTCCTCGTCCTTGCGGGCCTCCTGGATCAGCTTCCAGGCGGTGTAGATCAGGAAGGCGCCGAAGATGTAGAAGACCCACGAGAAACTGGTGATGATCGCGGCACCGGCGGCGATGAAGACCGCGCGCAGGACCAGGGCGATCAGTACGCCGACCAGCAGGACGCGCTGCTGGAGGTGGGAGGGCACCGAGAACTTCGCCATGATCAGGACGAAGACGAAGAGGTTGTCCACGCTCAGGGACTTCTCGGTGATGAAGCCGGCGAAGAACTCCTGGGAGGCCTGGCCGTGTCCGAAGAACAGCAGGCCGAGGCCGAAGAGGACGGCGAGGACGATCCAGACGACCGTCCAGGTGCCCGCTTCCTTGATGGACACGTCATGGGGTTTGCGGCCGATGAAGAAGTCGGCGCCGATGAGGATGCCCAGACCGAGAATGGTCAGCACCCATAGGGTCAACGAAACGTCCACGGTATTCACGCCTCCGGCGGATGGCTCAGCACAGGGTCAGCGTCATCGCTGCCGGAGGTCTCTTCCACCCGGGCGGCTCGCGGGCCGCGGGCCGGCGCCCCGGGACCACTACGTCGATGGAACCGAGTAGTCCGTATTGACGGGCACGCCGCGCAGGAAATAGCAGGAATACTCCCCTCCGCAGGCTCCAGAGTACCCGCGGAAGGGGTCGAAGGTAAAGGGATCCCCAAAGAAGGGTCACCCGATGGTCATCAGCGGGCCCGCGCGACGCGCTCCAGTGCCTGCTCGAGGACCCGGCTGCCCTGCGGCGGGAGGTCCGGCTCGAAGGTCCAGGCGTGCTGGACCCAGGGGTCGGCGAGGTGGTGGTCCGGTACCGGCGACAGCCTCATCAGCGAGCGCCACAGGGGGTCCAGCAGCGGCCCGTAGGCGGACGCCTCGTCGCGGTCCGCGACCATCAGCAGGTGCACGCCGACCGAGGGGCCCTCGTCGGCCAGGTAGCGCAATCGGGTGACGGCCCGGTCGTCGAAGCCGTGCGGGAAGTCGTGCACGATGAGCAGCTGCTCGGCCGGGTCCAGGTCCGGGGGCAGGTCCTCGGGCGCGCCCGCGCGCAGGGCCATCTGGACGAGGTCCACCCGGCGGGTCAGCCGCGTGAGGGTCTCGGCCACCCCGGCGGCGCCCGCCGCGGGCGGCCCGGCCAGCACCCCGGCGCGGACCAGCGGGGCCAGGGAGGCGGAGCCGGCGCCGGCCGCGTCGATCACGTGGACGGAGATCCCGCCGGCCGGGTGGACGGCGAGCAGCCGGGCGGCGTGGGCGACGGCCATGTCCATGGCGGCGCGGCGCAGCCGGTCGGTGTCCATGGTCATGGCGGCTTCGGAGCCGGTGCGGCCGTTGTCGATCCACAGCCCGCGCTCCATCGGGAGCCGCATCAGCATGGGGATCTTCAGTCCGGGGCTCTCGGGCAGGCTGAGGTTGCCCAGGCGCAGGGCGAGGGGGCCCTCCTCGGGGACGCCCTGGCCGTGCCAGACGGGGTTGTCCCAGCGGGCGTAGGCGGCGGGGAGGGCCGGTTCGACCACCTCGGACTCGGCGGTGAGCTGGGCCAGGTCGCGGTCCAGGACGGCGCGGGCCTGGGCGACCAGGTCGTCGCGGCGGGCCCGGGCGGTCTCCCGGGCGTCGCCGCCGGCGCCGCCGAGGCGGTGGCGCGGGTCGGACAGGGCCTCGTCCAGCTCGCGGTCCAGCCGGGAGTCGGCGAAGTCGACGGCGCCGCGGTAGGCCGCGACGCTCCGGGCCAGGTCCTCGAACATGCCCCAGACCTGGTTGTAGAGCCGCTCGTCCATGGACCAGCCGGTGGCGTCACCGGCGACGGGCACGGGGGGCCCGTCGGGGTCGGCGGGGTCGGCGGGGGCGGCCGCGGGGCGGGGGGCCGGTTCGGGCGCCTCGCTGGTGGTGCGGCGGCGGGGGTGGGCGTAGTCGACGGTGGGCCGGCCGTCGGCGGGCGCGGCCGGGGTGGGGCCGGGGGCGCCGGCGTAGGGGGTCCCGGAGACGGGGACCGGGTCGGGCGGCTCGGGCG
>NZ_JBHVUQ010000090.1:0-30190 GCF_042884105.1 Streptomyces sp. NPDC058157 | reverse complement strand
CTTCCCCGCCTTCACGGAGCCCCCCTTCGCGGAGCCCTCCGGCCCCACCGGCGGCCCCGCGCTGGGCACCGTTCCCGTGGGCGCCAACGAGACCCCGCGCTGGCCCGGGCCCGAGGCCCTGGACGCCCCCGCCCCGGCCGCCGCCCGGCCCGGCCCGGCCGCGCCGCCGCCCGGCCCGCAGCCGCCCCGGTCGATGCCCGCACCGGCCCCGGCCGGGAAGGCCGGGAAGGCCGGGAAGTCCGGCAAGGCGGCCCCGGCCGGCAAGCCCGCCAAGAAGAAGGGCCGCTCCAAGCTGGTCCTGCTCGGCGGCGGCGTCATCGGCCTGGTCGCCGTGGCCTACGGCGCCGGGCTGCTGATGAACCACTCCGACATCCCCAAGGGCACCCAGGTCCTCGGCGTCGACATCGGCGGCAGCCGCGACGCCGCGGTCGACAAGCTCCAGACGGCCTTCGGCAAGCGCTCCGCCACCCCGCTCCAGGTCACCGTCGGCGGCAAGACCGTCGAGCTGAAGCCCGAGAAGGCCGGCCTGACCCTCGACACCCAGACCACCGTCCGCAACGCCACCGGCAGCGACTACAACCCGGTCACCGTCATCGGCTCGCTGTTCGGCGTCGAGCGCACGGCCGCCGCCGTGATGCCCGTCGACGAGGAGAAGCTGAAGGACTCCCTCCAGGAGCTGGCCGGCACCGCCGGAACCGCTTCCGAGGGCACCATCACCTTCGACACCGGCAAGGCCGTGGCGGTCCCGGGCAAGGCCGGCACCAGCCTGGACGTCGACGGCTCCGTGGACAAGGTCACCAAGGCCTTCCGCGAACTGGTCGCCAACGGCAAGGCGGCCCCCGTCGAACTCCCCACCGCCACCAAGGAGCCGACCGTCACCCAGGCGGAACTGAACCGGGCGATGAAGGAGTTCGCGGAGCCCGCCATGTCCGGCACCGTGACCGTCAAGGCGGGCACCAAGTCCCTGTCCTTCGGCGCCAAGTCCCTGCCCAAGATCCTCAGCATGGTCCCCGTCCAGGGCAAGCTCGTCGAGAAGTACGACCTGGAGGCCCTCAAGGCCACCTACGGCAACGCCTTCGACGGGGTGCTGATCACCCGCGGCACCGGCGCGAAGACCCCCGTCACCCCGCAGGACGTCTCCGGCGCCCTCGGCAAGGGCCTCGTCGGCAAGACCCCGGCCGAGCGCATCGTGACCATCGACACGAACGCCAACTGAGTCCCCGCACGGTCCGTCAGGAGCCCCTTCCCGCACCCCGGGAAGGGGCTCCTCCCGTTCCGGAACCCCGCCCCGACCAGCAACGTCACCCCCGGCGCATGACATCTGTCATGCAGCTGTCACGACGGGAGACACTGCCGCGCGGACCCCCGCCCGGGAGAAGCTCAGTACATGACGACGACGACCGCGACACCGTCCGGAGCCCCCGGACCCGCACGAGGTGCCGCCAACGGCACCGTGGTGAGCTTCCAGAACGTGACCAAGAGCTACGGCCAGGTCAAGGCCGTGGACGGCCTCACCCTCGAACTCCACCCGGGCGAGACCGTCGCGCTCCTCGGCCCCAACGGTGCCGGCAAGTCCTCCACCCTCGACCTGCTCCTGGGCCTGCGCCCCGCCGACTCCGGCACCGTCAGCCTCTTCGGCACCACCCCCCGCGAGGCCGTCACGGCCGGCCGGGTCGGCGCCATGCTCCAGAGCGGCGGCCTGATGGAGGAGGTGACCGTCCGCGAGCTCGTCACCCTCGGCTGCGCCCTGCACCCCCGGCCCTACCCGGTCGAGGAGGTGCTCTCCCGCTCCGGCATCGAGGAGATCGCCGGACGCCTGGTCAACAAGCTCTCCGGCGGCCAGGAACAGCGCGTGCGCTTCGCCCTCGCCACCGCCGGCCACAACGACCTGATCATCCTGGACGAGCCGACCACCGGCATGGACGTCACCGCCCGCCACGCCTTCTGGGCCACCATGCGCGAGCAGGCCGCCCAGGGCCGCACCGTCCTGTTCGCCACCCACTACCTGGAAGAGGCGGACGCGATCGCCGACCGGGTACTGGTCCTGAACAAGGGTCGGCTGCTCGCCGACGGCACCGCCGCCGAGATCAAGGCCAAGGCCGGCGCCCGCAAGGTCGCCTTCGACCTCGACGGCGACATCGACCAGCAGGCCCTGCGCGCCCTGCCCGGCCTGACCTCCTTCCAGGTCAACGGCTCCACCGTGCGGCTCCAGTCGCGCGACGCCGACGCCACCGTCCACGCGGTGTACGCGCTCGGCCTCTACCCCCGCAACCTGGAGGTCGCGGGCCTCGGCCTGGAGCAGGCCTTCATCGCCCTCACCGAGGCCGAGGAGGCCAACGCATCGTGAACACCGGAACCCTGAGCCTGATCAAGCTGGAAGTCACCCGCGCCCTGCGGAACAAGAAGTACATCTTCTTCACGATCCTCTACCCGGCCGCCCTCTTCCTGATGCTCGGCGGCACCCTCGACGGCACCACCAAGGTCATGGGCACCGAACTGACCATGCCCGCCTTCTACATGGTCGCCATGGCCTCCTTCGGCGCCCTCACCGCCGTCCTCGTCGGCAACGCCGAGCGCATCGCCAAGGAGCGCGAGGCCGGCTGGGTGCGCCAGCTGCGCCTGACCGCCCTGCCGGGCCACGGCTACGTGCTCGGCAAGACCGCCAGCGCGGGCGTGCTCTCGCTGCCGGCGATCCTGGTGGTGTTCCTGGTCGCCGCCGTCGCCAAGGGCGTCCGCTTCGAGCTCTGGCAGTGGCTCGCGCTGACCGGCTCCATCTGGGCGGGCAGCCTGGTCTTCGCCGCGCTGGGCGTGGCCATCGGCTACCTCGCCGGCGCGGACAACGTCCGGCCCCTGAGCATGCTCTTCTACTTCGCCCTGTCGATCCTCGGCGGCCTGTGGATGCCCACCGCCGCGTTCCCGCAGTGGCTCCAGAACATCTGCGAGTGGCTGCCGACCCACGCCTACGCCGGCCTCGGCCAGGCCATCGAACTGGGCGGCGCACCGCACGCCAAGGACGTGGCGATCCTCGCCGCCTACTTCGTACTGTTCACGGGTGCGGCCGCCTGGCTGTACCGCAAGGACTCACTGAAGGCGTAGGACCGTGGCGCTGACGCACGAGGCCGGGGACGGGGACCAGATCGTCCGGGCACCCGAGGGCACCGTCCACAAGGTGGTCAAGAGCCTCTGGATCGCCATCTGGCTTTTCTACCTCAGCGCCCCCGTCACCGACCTGGTGCGCGGCGGGCACAGCGACGGCGCCCGGGTGCTCGGCGGGCTGGGCCTGCTGGCCTTCGTCGGCTGGTACCTGGTGCTGGTGTTCCGGCCGGACCGGCAGAAGCCGGTGCGGCCGGTCCTGCTGTCGCTGGTGGTGCTCAGCGCGGAGGCCACGGTCCTGTCGCTGGCCCTGGGCCGCGAGTGGCTCGTGCTCTTCGTCTACGTCTCCATTGCCTCCGGCGCCGCGCTGCCCGCGAAGATCGCCCGGTTCACGGTGCCCGCCGCGACGGTGCTCCTGACGGCGCTGGCCCTCACGGTCCCGGACGGCGGCGACTACCTGTGGGGGCTGCTGATCCCGGCCCTGATGGGCGGGTTCGCGATGGTCGGGGTCCGCGCGATGATCCGGACCACCATAGAACTCCGGCAGGCCCGGGCCACGGTGGCGCAGCTCGCGGCCAACGAGGAGCGCCTGCGGATGGCCCGCGACCTGCACGACCTGCTGGGCCACTCGCTGTCGCTGATCACCCTCAAGAGCGAGCTCGCCGGCCGGATGCTGCCCGACCACCCCGACCGGGCCGCCCAGCAGGTCGCGGACATCGAGAAGGTCTGCCGGCAGGCCCTGGTCGACGTACGGGAGGCCGTGAGCGGCTACCGGCGGCCCACCCTGCCCGGCGAGCTCGCGGGCGCCCGGACGGCGCTGGCGGCGGCCGGGGTCAAGGCCGACCTGCCCGCCGACTTCACCGACGAGGTGCCGGAGGAGCCGGAGTGCGCGCTGGCCTGGTCCCTGCGCGAGGCGGTGACCAACGTGGTCCGGCACAGCGGCGCCCGGCGCTGCACGGTCACCCTGACCACCCGGCAGACCCTCGCCGGCCCGGTGCTGGAGCTGTCGGTGACCGACGACGGCTCGGGCGGCTCCGCCGTCCCCGGCAACGGCCTCACCGGCCTGACGGAGCGCCTGGAGGCGGTCGGGGGCACGCTGTGGGCGGGCCCGGCGGGCAGGACCGGCTTCCGGCTGCTGGCGCGGGTCCCCCTAGGATCCCGGTCATGACGCACGCCTCCGGCCCCGCCCCGGCCCCCATCCGGATCCTCCTGGCGGAGGACCAGTCCATGGTCCGGGAAGCCCTCGCGGCCCTCCTGGGGCTGGAGCCGGACATCGAGGTCCTGGCCCAGGTGGCCCGGGGCGACGAGGTCGTGCCGGCCGCCCTGGCCCACGACGTGAACGTGGCCCTGCTGGACATCGAGATGCCGGGCATGACGGGCATCGAGGCGGCCAGGGCCCTGCGGCTGGCCCGCCCGGCCCTGAAGATCGTGATCGTCACCACCTTCGGCCGCCCCGGCTACCTGCGGGGCGCGATGGAGGCGGGCGCCTCCGCGTTCCTGGTCAAGGACGCGCCGGCCGCCGAGCTCGCGGAGGCGGTGCGCAAGGTCCTCGCGGGCGAGCGCGTCATCGACCCCGGGCTCGCGGCGGCCGCCCTGGCGGAGGGCGCCAACCCCCTCACGGAACGGGAACGGGACGTCCTGCGCGCGGCGGAGCACGGCGCGACCAACGCCGAGCTGGCCGCGGCCCTCTCCCTCTCGCAGGGCACGGTCCGCAACTACCTCTCGACCGCCATCCAGAAGCTGGCCGCCCGCAACCGGGCCGAGGCGGTCCGCGTCGCCCGGGAAAAGGGCTGGCTCTGACCAGGGGTTGTTGAGCAGACTGCGCCGGTGTTCAGAAAACTGTGGGCGGCGACCGCCGCGTCGAACCTGTCGGACGGCGTGAGCCTGGCCGCGGCACCCCTGCTCGCCGCGACGATCACCCGCGACCCGACCCTGATCGCCGGGATCACCGTCGCCCAGCGGGCGCCCTGGCTGGTCCTGGCCTTCGTCTCGGGCGCCCTCGCCGACCGGCTGGACCGCCGGAAGGTGGCCCAGAGCGCGAACTGGATCCGCGCCGCCGCCTTCGCCGCCCTCACGGCGGCCGTCCTCGCCGACACCCTGTCGATGCCCCTGCTGTACGGGGTGTTCTTCGCGATCGGCACCGCCGAGACCCTCTACGACAGCGTCTCGGCGGCCTGGGTGCCGATGCTGGTCGGCCCCGAGGAGCTGACCCGCGCCAACAGCCGGCTGCAGACCACCTTCGTGGTCTGCAACGAGTTCGCGGGCCCGCCGATCGGCGGCTTCCTCTTCGCCGCCGCGGCCGCCGCACCGTTCGCCCTGGGAACGGCCGGGTACCTGGCCGCCGTGGGCCTGCTCGCCCTCATCCCCTCGGCGGCGCGCCGGACGGACGCCCCGGACGGCGGACCGCTGACCGTCGCGAACGTCCGCGAGGACATCGCCGTCGGCGCCCGCTGGTACTGGTCGTCACCCGTGCTGCGCGCCCTGAGCCTGGTCGCGGCCGTCGGCAACGCGGCCGCGGCGGCGAGCTACGGCCTGCTGGTCCTGCTCGCCCAGGACGAACTCGGCGTCTCCGACCAGGGGTACGGCGTGATGCTCGCCGCCGGTGCGGTCGGCGCCGTCCTCGGCGGGATGGCGGCGGGCCGGGTCGGCGGGTGGTTCAAGCCCGGCACCCTGCTCCTCGTGACCGGCCTGCTGTCTGCCGCCGCCACGGCGGGACTGGGCCTCGCCCTCAGCCCGGCGGTGACCGTCGCCCTGATGGCCCTGGACGGCTTCGTCGTCCTCGTGGTGTCCGTCCACATGGTGACGCTGCGCCAGCAGATCGTCCCGAACGAGCTCATGGGCCGGGTCACCTCCGTCTACCGGGTGGTCGCCGTGGGCTCCTTCGCCCTCGGCGGCGTCGCGGGCGGCGCGGTGGCCGGGGCCTTCGGGGTCCCGGCCTCCTTCTACGCCGGCGGGGCGGCCATCGCCGTCGTCTCCGTCCTCGTGCTGCCGGTCCTGAGCAACACCCGCCTGACCGAGGTCAGACAACGGGCCGAGGCCGCCGCCGCCCCGGCCGCTGCCGACCCGGTCGGCACCGGGACGGTCGACGCGGGCAGGGCCGCCGCCGACCCGGGCGCCGCCGGCACGGCCGGAACCGCCGCGGCCGGCGCGGAGACGGTCGAAGCCGCCCCGGCCGGCGCGGGGACGGCGGGCGCGGGCAGGGCCGCTGCCGACCCGGTCGGCACCGGCACGGCCGGCACCGCGCCGGTCAGTTGAGCAGCGCGCGGGCCGAGGCGGCCTCCGCGCGGATCCGGGTCGCCGCCTGCGGGTCCACCGCGTCCATGACCACCGCGTACGCGTCCATCTCCGCCGCCCCCGCCTGGAAGGAACCCCGCTCCACCAGCAGCCGGGCCCGCTCGTAGCGCAGCGCCGCCGGATGCGAGGGCAGCAGCAGCGACAGGTCCAGGGACCACAGCGCGACCGCCGAGTGCTCCGGCCGGGCGGACGCCCACACCCGGATGTTGCCCAGCACGCGCAGCACGATGTCCAGGGTCCGCGCCGGCGTCCGCGGCCCCTGCGCCAGCTCCGCCGGGCCCGCGCCCAGCGAGGCCCCGCCCGCGAAGGGATCGACCACGACGCCCTCCTCCGGGTCCCCGAAGCCCACCGTGAAGTGCCCCGGCAGCCCCAGCCCGTACACCGGCGCCCCCGCCCGCCGGGCCACCTCCAGCCAGACCACCGACAGCAGGATCGGCAGGCCGCGCCGGCGCCGCAGCACCTCGTGCAGCAGCGAGGACTCCAGCCGGTCGTAGTCCTTGGGGGTGCCGTGGAAGCCCATCCGTGCCCCCAGCAGCTCCGTCACGGCCGCCGCCCACGCCTTCGGCGTACGCAGCCCGTACGGCAGCATCCCCGCCAGCCGGTCCAGTTCCATCTGGGCCCAGTCCATGGCCCGTTCGTCCAGCTCCGGGTCGGCCTCCGCCGCCAGCAGCAGGCACAGCAGCGCCAGGTCCGGCCGCTCGGCGCGGGCCTCCTGCGCGAACAGCTCCCGGGTGGCCGCGCTCATGCCCCGGCCCCGGCGCGGAAGTGGTGGTAGGCGTGGTGGGTGGTGAAGCCCATCCCGTCGTACAGGGCCCGCGCCCCGGGGTTGTCGGTCTCCACCTGAAGCCAGGCCGCCGACGCGCCCTCCTCCAGCGCCCGCCGAGCCAGCGCCGTCATCACCGCCGTCGCCAGCCCCCGCCGGCGGTGCTCCGGATCGACCGTCACCGCGCCGAACCCGGCCCAGCGGCCGTCGACCACGCAGCGCCCGATCGCCCGGCCGCCGTCCAAGGAGGCGAACCACACCGACGGGCCCTCCACCAGCATCCGCCGGGCGAGTTCCGGGTCGCGGACCTTGCCGTACCGGCCCAGCCAGGCCTCGTCCGGCTCGCGGGTCAGCCGTATCCCGGACACCTCCGCGTCCTGGTCGGCCACCGGGGCCAGGCCCGCGGTGCGGACCTCCGCCGAGACCTCGTTGACCCAGCCGCGCCGCTCCAGCTCCGCGCAGAGCACCTCCTGGGTGCCGGCCGAGCCGGTCGCGGCCTGCACGTAGGCGGGGAGGTCCCGCCGCGCGTACCAGTCCGTCACCCGCGCGAGTGCTTCGTCCAGGGGTATCCCGGGGTCGCCGAGGGCCAGCACCGAGTTGGCCCGGCGGGTGAAACCGCCGGCCGCCCGCAGCGTCCAGTCGCCCAGGGGCTCGCTCTCCAGCGGCTGCCAGGCCCGCGCCGTGACCCTCGAGAGCTCCTCGAAGGAGGCCGCGGGACCCTTGCGACGGGCCGGCGCGGCGGGCACCACCTTGCCCGCGACCAGCGAGGATTCCGGGATGTGGACGGACACGCCGTCCTTGCGTGTGATCGTCAGCACACCCTCGGTCCAGGATGTGAGAACCCCGACGGCGTCGGTGAAGGCGGGAGAGCCGCCACCCCCTTCCTGCACCCGTCGTACAGAGACTCGTTTACCCACGTCAGCCGGGGTAATACGGATCTCCAGCAGCCCACCGGCAGTGATTTCCACAGCTCTGTCCGCCCCTCCTGTTCGGATCGTGCCCGGGAACGGAGATACTAGGTGCGGGCATCGACGACGCCGCGCTCCCGCGCGAATGGACAGCCCTACCGAGGAGGAACGAGAGCGTGACCTACGTCATCGCGGAGCCTTGTGTCGACGTCAAGGACAAGGCCTGTATCGAAGAGTGCCCCGTCGACTGCATCTACGAGGGCCAGCGGTCCTTGTACATCCACCCGGACGAGTGCGTCGACTGCGGCGCCTGTGAGCCGGTCTGCCCCGTCGAGGCCATCTTCTACGAGGACGACACCCCGGAGGAGTGGAAGGACTACTACAAGGCGAACGTCGAGTTCTTCGACGAGCTCGGCTCGCCCGGTGGTGCCTCCAAGCTCGGCCTGATCGAGCGCGACCACCCCTTCGTCGCCGCGCTGCCCGCCGGCATCAACGGCGAGCACTGACCGTTTCACGGCAGACGCGCCCCTCGGTCCCGTCCGGCACTGCTGCCGCGCGGGACCGAGCCGTTTTCCCGCCCCTTTCCCGCCCCTTTCCCGTCCCTGAGAGAGAGCAGAGCACCGTGGCCGCAGTTTCCGACCGTCTCCCCACGTTCCCCTGGGACAAGCTGGAGCCGTACAAGAAGACGGCGGCGGCCCACGAGGACGGCATCGTCGACCTGTCCGTCGGCACGCCCGTCGACCCGGTGCCGCAGCTGATCCAGGACGCCCTGATCGGCGCCGCCGACTCCCCGGGCTACCCGACGGTGTGGGGCACCCCCGCGCTGCGCGACGCGATCACCGGCTGGCTGCGCGGCCGGCTCGGCGCGAGCGCCGCCGGACACCGCAACGTGCTGCCCGTGGTCGGATCCAAGGAGCTCGTGGCCTGGCTGCCGACCCAGCTCGGCCTGGGCGCCGGCGACAAGGTGGCCTACCCGCGCCTCGCCTACCCCACGTACGAGGTCGGCGCGCGGCTGTGCGGCGCCGAGGCCGTGGTCTACGACGACCCGACCGAGCTGGACCCGGCGGGCCTGAAGCTGCTGTGGCTCAACTCCCCGTCGAACCCCACCGGAAAGGTCCTCGGCAAGGAGGAGCTCATCCGGATCGTCGCCTGGGCGCGCGAGCACGGGATCCTCGTCTTCAGCGACGAGTGCTACCTGGAGCTCGGCTGGGAGGCCGAGCCGGTCTCCGTCCTGCACGACGAGGTCTGCGGCGGCTCCTACGAGGGCCTGGTCGCCGTCCACTCCCTCTCCAAGCGCTCCAACCTGGCCGGTTACCGGGCCGCCTTCATCGCCGGTGACGAGGACGTCCTCGCCGAGCTGCTGGAGATCCGCAAGCACGGCGGCATGATGACCCCGGCCCCCGTCCAGGCCGCCGTCGTCGCCGCCCTCGGCGACGACGCGCACGTGGCCGCGCAGCGCGCCCGCTACGCCGCCCGCCGCGAGGCGCTGCGCACCGCCCTGGAGGCGCACGGCTTCCGGGTCGAGCACAGCGAGGCCAGCCTCTACCTGTGGGTGACCCGCGACGAGCCCTGCTGGGACACCGTCGTCCACCTGGCCTCCCTCGGCATCCTGGTCGCGCCGGGCGACTTCTACGGCGAGGCCGGCGCGAACTTCGTGCGCGTCGCCTTCACCGCCACCGACGAGCGCGTCGAGGCCGCGGTCAAGCGCCTGGGCTGAGCCCGCCGGACGCCCCGAGGGGCCGGGAGCTGCGCGCTCCCGGCCCCTCGGCGTCGCGGTGGGCGGCGACGGCTCAGCCGCCCAGCGGCAGGGAGCCCAGCGGCAGCGCGCCGACCGGCAGGTCGTGGCCCACCGGCAGCTGCGACACCGGCAGCTGCGAGACGGGCAGCCCGCCCAGCATCTGGCCCGCGCTGCCCGCCACGTCCGAGGCGGGGGCGGCGGCCGGAACGGCCTTGGTGGCGGTGCCCGCGACCCCGGTGGCCGCGCCGGTGGCCGTCCCGGTCGCGGCGGAGGCGTCGGCGGTGTCGGGGGCGGCGAGCGAGCCCAGCTGCGGCACGGACTCCAGGCCCGCGGCGCTGGCCGCACCGGCCGCACCGACCACGGGAGCGGTGCCGGCAGCGAGGAGAAGCGCGGCGCGGGCGATCCGGCGGGTCAGGGGGAGGGACATGATGCTCCTAAGCGGTAGCGGCTGAGTACGCCGTGTACAACCGCCCCCGGGGTGGGCCGAGTTGCGGACCCACCGGGTAAAGGATCAGTAACGCATCGTTTAATCGGCTTCCGTGACAAGCCCATCGGACCGGCGCCCACCAGGGCTTCTGCCGTCAACACGCCCGGGCGCGAGGAGCCCGCGGCCACCCCCTTGCGGGGGACGGACCGCACGCGCGAACGATCACGTCCCGTCGGCGGGACGGCGCCGGCCCGCCTCAGCCGGTGGCGCGGGGGAGGAAGATCCGGACCTGGCCCGGGACCGCCTCGTACGGGTCGGGCGCCGTGCCGCCCTTCGTCCCGCCGGTCCCGCCGCGCCGCCACTCGCCGCCGCCGCGGCCCGCCACCCAGGCCGAACCGTCGTACGAGACCCCGGCGATGCCCAGGTCCTGGGAGCGGGCCACCGCCCAGTGGGCCATCGCCCGGCCGCGCCGGGCCTCGGCCGGACCGCCGCCGTCCTTCAGCCACAGGTCCACCTCCGCCTCCGCGCCGCCCGCCGACGGCGAGGGCTCCGCCACGGGGCTCGCAGAGGGGCTCGGCGAGGCCTTCGCGGCGGGGCTGCCCGAGGCCTTGGGGGACGCGCCCGGCCCGGCCTTCGCCGAGGGGCCCGCCGAGGCCTTCGGCCCGGCGTGCAGCGCGGTCCGGCCCGCGGCCAGCGCCTCCTTGCCGAACGCCCGCGCCAGCTCCGTGCGCACCTTCTCCGGGTCGCCCTTCAGCGGCGCCGGGCCCGCGCAGGTCAGCGTGGCCTGCGTCTCGCCCTCGCCGAAGGCGGCCGTCAGCACCGTCGCGTCCGGCTCGTGCTTGGCGTAGGCCTGCGGGAACCCGCTCAGCTGCACCCGCTGCGCCGCCACCGTCAGGGGCAGCCGGGTGTAGCCGCTGACCTCCACGAGCCGGTCGTAGAAGATCCCCGCCGAGTACACCGGGTCCATGATCTGCTCCGGGGTGCCCCAGCCCTGCGAGGGCCGCTGCTGGAACAGGCCCAGCGAATCCCGGTCCCCGTGGTCGAGGTTGCGCAGTCCCGACTCCTGCATCGCCGTCGCCAGCGCGATCGTCAGCGCCCGGTCCGGGAGTCCCTTGGAGATCCCGACGGCGGCTATGGTCGCGGCGTTCGACGCCTGCTCGGGGGTCATCTCGTACGTCTGGACCGCCCCGTCGGAGCCGCCCGCCGGGCCCTTGGCCGTCACCGTGCAGTACGGGGAGCCGACCCCGCCGTTGGAATAGTGGTGCACCAGGACGTATCCGATCACCGCGAGCAGGACGGCCGTACCCAGGGCCGCGCGGAGCGGCCAGCGGCGGCGGGGGCGGGGGCGATCGGTCTCGGACACGCGGCCCACCGTACTTGAGGCCGATATCGCGTCCACCGACCGGACGCCGCCGGTACCCGCCCATCCCGGGGCGTTAGGGTCGGTTCATGTCCGAATCCGAGCTCGACCTCACCCTCGACGCTGCCGGGCTGACCGCCCGCCTCGTCGACATCCCCTCCGAGAGCGGCGACGAGAAGGTGCTCGCCGACCTCGTGGAAGACGCCCTGCGCCGCCTGCCGCACCTGACCGTCGACCGCCTCGGCAACAACGTCGTCGCCCGCACCGACCTCGGCCGCGCCGAGCGCGTCGTGCTCGCCGGGCACCTCGACACCGTGCCGATCGCCGGGAACGTCCCGTCCCGCCTGGACGAGAACGACGTCCTGTGGGGCTGCGGCACGACGGACATGAAGTCCGGGATCGCCGTGCAGCTGCGGATCGCCGCCACCGTGCCCGAGCCCAACCGCGACCTCACCTTCGTCTTCTACGACCAGGAGGAGGTCGCCGCCGACCTCAACGGCCTCGGCAAGGTCGCCGCGGCCCACCCCGACTGGCTGGCCGGGGACTTCGCCGTCCTGCTGGAGCCCTCCGACGCCGAGGTCGAGGGCGGCTGCCAGGGCACCCTGCGCGTCCTGCTGCACACCCGCGGCGAGCGCGCCCATTCCGCCCGCAGCTGGATGGGCTCGAACGCCATCCACGCCGCGAGCCCCATCCTGGCGAAGCTGGCCGCCTACGAGCCCCGCAAGCCGGTCATCGACGGCCTGGAGTACCACGAGGGCCTCAACGCCGTCCGCATCGAGGGCGGCGTGGCCAACAACGTGATCCCGGACGCCTGCACGGTCACGGTCAACTTCCGCTACGCCCCCGACCGCAGCGAGGCCGACGCGCTCGCCCACGTCAAGGAGGTGTTCGCCGACTGCGGCGTCGACTCCATCACGGTCGACGACTCCTCGCCCGGCGCCCTGCCCGGCCTGTCCCACCCGGCGGCCGCGGCGTTCATGGAGGCCGTCGGCGGCCAGGCCATGCCCAAGTTCGGCTGGACGGACGTCTCCCGCTTCAGCGCGCTCGGCGTCCCGGCCGTCAACTACGGGCCCGGCGACGCACTGCTCGCGCACAAGGTTGACGAGCGGGTCGAAACCAAGGCGATCCTGCACTGCGAGGAACGACTCCGCGCCTGGCTGACCTCGTAAATTCCCCCTCCCGTCACTTTTGTGCGCCTAACCTGATCCAACGATCAGCAGGAGGGAGCACATCATGGGCAACTCCGAAGGCAGCGGGACCCGGCGCCCCGAGGAGCAGCAGCTCGGGCCGGTGCTGCGCAGGCGGGGTCAGGTGCAGGCGGGCAGTACGACGGACCAGCGGCTGCTGGACTCGGCCGGCCCCTCCGAGTGGGTGCACACCGACCCCTGGCGGGTCCTGCGCATCCAGTCGGAGTTCATCGAGGGCTTCGGCACGCTCGCCGAGCTGCCGCCCGCGATCAGCGTGTTCGGCTCGGCCCGCACCGCGGTGGGCTCACCGGAGTACGAGGCCGGCGTACGGATCGGCAGCGCGCTCGTCGAGGCGGGCTTCGCCGTCATCACCGGCGGCGGCCCGGGCGCGATGGAGGCGGCCAACAAGGGCGCCCGCGAGGCGAACGGCATCTCGGTCGGCCTCGGCATCGAGCTCCCCTTCGAGCAGGGGCTCAACCAGCACGTCGACCTCGGGCTGAACTTCCGGTACTTCTTCGTCCGCAAGACGATGTTCGTGAAGTACAGCCAGGGGTTCGTGGTGCTGCCCGGCGGGTTCGGCACCCTGGACGAGATGTTCGAGGCGCTGACCCTGGTGCAGACCCAGAAGATCACCCGGTTCCCCATCGTGCTCTTCGGCACCGAGTACTGGGGCGGGCTCGTCGACTGGCTGCGCAACACGGTCATCGCCCAGGGCAAGGCCTCCGAGAAGGACCTCTACCTCTTCCACCTCACGGACGACGTGGACGAGGCGATCGCCCTGGTGACGAAGGAAGTCGGCAAGTAACGGGCGCCCCAGGGCGCGGGGTGGCTCAGGCCAGCCCGCGCCGGGCCACGGCCGGCGGCCGGTGCCCCTGGATCGACCGGACCATGTCCAGGACCTGCCTGGTCTCCGCGACCTCGTGGACCCGGTAGACCTGGGCGCCGAGCCAGGCCGAGACCGCCGTGGTCGCCAGCGTGCCCAGCAGCCGCTCCTTGACCGGCTTGTCCAGAGTCTCGCCGACGAAGTCCTTGTTGGACAGGGAGACCAGGACCGGCCAACCCGTTTCGGTCATCTCCGCCAGGCGGCGGGTGGCCTCCAGCGAATGCCGGGTGTTCTTCCCGAAGTCGTGGCCCGGGTCGATCAGGATCGACTCCCGCGGCACGCCGAGGGCCTCGGCCCGCTCCGCGAGCCCGACCGTGACGCGCAGGATGTCCTCCATCACGTCCTCGTACGCGGTCCGGTGCGGCCGGGTGCGCGGCTCGACCCCGCCCGCGTGCGTGCACACGATGCCCGCGCCGTGGCGCGCCGCGACCTCCGCCAGCTTCGGGTCCACCCCGCCCCAGGCGTCGTTCAGCAGGTCAGCCCCGGCCTCGCAGACGGCCTCGCCGACCTCGTGCCGCCAGGTGTCCACGCTGATCACCACGTCCGGGTGGCGGCGGCGCACCTCCGCCACGAAGCCCACCGTGCGCCTGGCCTCCTCCACCGCGTCCACGTGCTCGCCGGGGCCCGCCTTGACCCCGCCGATGTCGATGATCGCCGCGCCCTCGGCCACGGCCTGCTCCACCCGGTCCAGCGCGGGCTGGTCGCGGAAGGTGGCGCCCTGGTCGTAGAAGGAGTCAGGGGTCCGGTTCACGATGGCCATGATCACCGGCTCGTGGGTGTCGAACTCGCGCCTGCCCAGTCGCAGCATCCCGCTCTTTCCTCCTTCGGCGACCCTCGCGCCACGTCTGCGACCTTAACCTGGTGGCCGGAGTCTCTCAGGGGAGTTGATCGTGTTCTGGTTCTTGCTGATCGCGCTGGTCGTGGTCGTGGCCGCGGTCACCCTCGCGGTGGTCGGCGGAGGCGCGGAGGCCGTCCTGCCCGAGGCCGAGCCCGACCGGGTGGCGGATTCGCTGCCCGAGACCCGGCCGGTGCTGCGGGAGGACATCGACGCGCTGCGGCTGCCGATCGCGCCGCGCGGCTACCGGATGGCCGAGGTGGACGACGTACTGGACCGGCTCGCGGCGGAGCTCGCCGAGCGGGACGCGCGGATCGCCGAGCTGACGGCGGCGCGCACCCCGGCGGCCGCCCACGCTCCCGCAGGGGCTGCGCAGACCCAGGCGCCGGCGGACCACCCGGTCGACCTCACCAAGGACGAGCGGTGAGCGGCGGCGGGCTGCTGGCCGGCCCGGACGGCGGCCTGCGCTGCCCCTGGGGCCTGTCCACGGAGGACTACGTCACGTACCACGACACCGAATGGGGCAAGCCGGTCCACGGCGACGACGCCCTGTACGAGCGGCTCTGCCTGGAGGCCTTCCAGTCGGGGCTGTCCTGGCTGACGATCCTGCGCCGGCGCGAGGGGTTCCGTAAGGCCTTCTGCGACTTCCGGATCGCGGCGGTCGCGGAATTCGGCCCGGCCGACGCCGAGCGGCTCCTCGCGGACGAGGGGATCATCCGCAACCGGGCCAAGATCGAGGCCACCCTCGCCAACGCGAAGGTGCTGGCCGGCTGGGAGCCCGGTGAGCTGGACGCGCTGATCTGGTCCCACGCCCCGAAGCGCAGGGGCCGGGCCCCGAGGAGCACCGCCGACGTGCCGGCGGTCACCCCGGAGTCCACGGCCCTGGCCAAGGCCCTCAAGAAGGCGGGCGTCCGCTTCGTCGGGCCCACCACGGCCTACGCGCTGATGCAGGCGTGCGGCCTGGTCAACGACCACCTCGCGGGGTGCGTCTCCCGCGAGGCGTGAACAGTCGGTGAACCTTCAGCGGCCCAGGTACTCCGGGGGCTGCTTGGCGAGGAAGGCCTGGACGGCGATGGAGTGGTCCTCCGAGGCGCCCGCACGGGTCTGGAGGACGTCCTCGCGCTCCAGGGCCTCGGAGAGGGTGTGGGAGGCCCCGTACGCGAGGGACTCCTTCAGGGCCGCGTAGGCCACCGTCGGGCCCGCGGCGAGGGTCCGGGCGACCGCCTCGGCCTCCTCGTGCAGGGAGTCCGCCGGGACGAGCCGGTTGACGATGCCCAGCTCGTAGGCCTCCTGCGCCTTGATCGAACGGGGGAACAGCAGCAGGTCGGAGGCCCGGGAGGCGCCGATCAGCCGGGGGAGGGTCCAGGAGACCCCGGAGTCGGCGGTCAGCGCGACACCGGCGAACGAGGTGTTGAAGGAGGCGGTGTCGGCGACCACCCGGAAGTCCGCCGCCAGCGCGAACCCGAAGCCCGCCCCGGCCGCGACGCCGTTGACCCCGGCCACCACGGGCTTGGGCATCTCGGTGAGGGCCCGCACGATCGGGTTGTAGTGCTCGGAGACGGTGTTCATCGTGAGCCGCGAGCCGGTCTCGCGGTCCGCCGCCAGGTTCCCGATGTGCTCCTTGAGGTCCTGGCCCACGCAGAAGGCCCGGGTGCCGGAGGCGGTCAGCAGGACCGCCCGCACGGCCGGGTCGGCGGCCGCCGCCCGCACGGCGTCGCGCAGGGCGACCTTGGCCTCCGTGTTCATGGCGTTCATCGCGTCGGGCCGGTTGATCGTGACCTTCGCGAGTCCGTCGGTCACTTCGTAGAGCACGCTGTCGGCCATGGCGGGGGTCCCCCTTCGTCGCGGGTGTGGCTACCGGCCGGTACCGGCCGGTCCAAGGGTCAGCATGGCGGACGGGACCACCGCCGGACATGTGATGTGCGTCAAACGAACCGGAGGCGCTCCCCTGGGAGCGGCGGCGAAGTATCGCAGGCGGATCCCCGAAATGAGTGGTTTTGGCCGAGCGCGTTGCCCAAGCGTTCCCTGCCGATGTTGGTCATCGGGTCCTGACATGCGGGATAATGGCTGGGAAGCAATGTGTTCGATGCCGGGTACTAGGCGCCTGAACGGGGCCGTCGGCTGACGATGAGCTGGTTTCAGGAAGGGGAACGAGCATGGCGGCCATGAAGCCGCGGACGGGCGACGGCCCGCTCGAGGTCACCAAGGAGGGGCGAGGCATCGTCATGCGCGTACCGCTCGAAGGCGGCGGTCGGCTTGTCGTCGAGCTGACGCCGGACGAGGCGGACGCCCTGGGTGACGCCCTGAAGAAGGTCGTCGGCTGACCCTCGGCCACTGATCTCTGCACCGCCCCCCACCGCTCCTGCGGCGGGGGGCGGTGTTGTTTCGTTCTCGCCCCCGGCCCCGCCGGACGCTAGCGGCGTACCGCGCAGAGCAGCCCGTCCCCCACAGGGAGCAGCGCGGACTCCAGCGCGGGACTCTCCCGGACGCTGCGCAGCAGCTCCCGCACCCGCAGCACCTCCACCGGCTGCGCGGCGGAGTCCACCGTGCGCCCGTCCGCGAACACCCCTTCGAAGCACACCAGCCCGCCGGGCCGCAGCAGGCGCAACGATTCCGCGAGGTAGTCCAGCGACTCGGTCGGGTCCCCGTCGCAGAACACCAGGTCGTACCCGCCGTCGGCGAGCCGCGGCAGCACGTCCAGGGCCCGCCCCGGGATGAACCGGGCCCGGTTGCCCGCGAAGCCCGCCGCACGGAACGCCTGCCGGGCGAAAGCCTGCCGGTCCGCTTCCGGGTCCACCGTGGTCAGTACCCCGTCCGGCCGCATCCCGTGCAGCAGGTGGATGCCCGAGACCCCCGTCCCGGTGCCGATCTCGGCGACCGCCTTGGCGTCCGCGGTGGCGGCGAGCAGACGCAGCGCGGCCCCGGTGCCGGGGGAGACGGAGCGCAGGCCCGCTTCCCTGGACCGGTCGCGGGCCCATCGCAGGGCGTCGTCCTCGGCGACGAACGCGTCGGCGAACGCCCAGCTCGTCTGCCGGTTGCCGGTAATGACCCTCTCCTGTCCCCATAGTTGGCGCAACGGTGACTGTATCCGCTGGAGTCGGGAACCCGCAGATGGGACCGGGCGTTGGGAGGGTGAGAGGCGGGATAGAGGGGACGCCGGCGGGCAGAACGGCGAAGCGGAACCCGAGTCCCGGGCAAAGTTACTGCAAAAATGCTTATCCAGAGCTGACGGGAGGGGTGGCTATGGTAGGGGCTCCACTGGACACCACCAGAGCCGACAGGGGAGGTGCGGCTGCGCCTGTGGATCGTGGAGGCGTACTGAGACGTCTCTTCTGGTCGGCGGGTGAGCCGAAATCCGTGACCTACACCGCTGACCGTTTCCACACCGCCCACACCGCGACCACCGCGACCTTTGCCGCCGATGCGGGCTCCCAGGCGTGGACCCCTCCCACCTGGGAGGAGATCGTCAGCACGCACAGCGCGCGGGTCTACCGCCTCGCCTACCGCCTGACGGGCAACCAGCACGACGCCGAGGACCTCACGCAGGAGGTCTTCGTCCGCGTCTTCCGCTCGCTGTCCACGTACACGCCCGGCACCTTCGAGGGCTGGCTGCACCGCATCACGACGAACCTGTTCCTGGACATGGTCCGCCGCAAGCAGCGCATCCGCTTCGACGCGCTCGCCGACGACGCCGCCGAGCGGCTCCCCAGCCGTGAGCCCTCCCCCCAGCAGGTGCTCCACGACACGCACTTCGACGCCGACGTGCAGCAGGCGCTGGACACCCTCGCGCCCGAGTTCCGTGCCGCCGTGGTGCTCTGCGACATCGAGGGCCTCTCCTACGAGGAGATCGCCGCCACCCTCGGCGTGAAGCTCGGCACCGTCCGCAGCCGTATCCACCGCGGCCGTTCACACCTGCGCAAGGCGCTC
The DNA here is from genome assembly GCF_042884105.1 of Streptomyces sp. NPDC058157. Classification (NCBI taxonomy): domain Bacteria; kingdom Bacillati; phylum Actinomycetota; class Actinomycetes; order Kitasatosporales; family Streptomycetaceae; genus Streptomyces; species Streptomyces sp. NPDC058157. Next base: position 11,775 of record NZ_JBHVUQ010000090.1, on the reverse strand, counting down.
AAGCACCGCTCTCCCGAGGCCCGCGCCTCCCAGCGCGCCCTGGCCGGTGTGGCGGTGGGCGTCCCGGGCGCCGGGGGAGAGGGCGGAGCCGAGTGAGCGGAGTCAGTCCGTCCCCCGCCGAACAGCACCTGGGCGACCGCCTCGCCGCCCTCGTGGACGGGGAGCTGAAGCACGACGCCCGCGAGCGGGTCCTGGCCCACCTGGCCACCTGCGCCAAGTGCAAGGCGGAGGCCGATGCGCAGCGCCGCGTCAAGAGCCTGTTCGTGGAGAGCGCCCCGCCGCCGCTGTCCGCCGGACTGCTGGCCCGGCTCCAGGGACTCCCGGGTACGGGCCCGGAGGGCCCTGGGGGGCCGCCGGGCGGTCCCGGCGCGGCGCGCACCCCCGCCGCCCCCGGCGCCGACCCCTTCGCCACCTTCGGTTACGCCGTCCCGGCCGCCCCGCGGGAAGGGTTCCGCATCCATGAGATGGGGCGTCCCAGACGCCGCCTCGCCTTCGTCGCGGCCGGAGCCGTCTCGCTGGCCGCGATCGCCCTGGGCGGAACGCTTCCGCTGGACGCGATCGAGCCGAACGCCCGCGGTGAGGCGCCGGCCTCGCGGCCCGGGCCGTCGATCCCGCTGACCGACGCCGCCATCCGCGACCGGCTGCCGCTGCGCGACGGGATGCGCACCCCGAGCCCGTCCGCCCCGCTGCCGACGGCCGTCTCCCCGCCCCCGGTCACGGCCGAGCCGGCCTCCCTCACCCGCTGACCGCCCGGCCCGGGCCGCGGCTTCGCCCCGGGCCAGCGCGGAGGTCCGGGCACCTGATTGAATCTGCGGCACACGTGCCGCCCTGCGGCGCGCCAGGCCCGCGGGGGAGCGCACATGTCCGACAGTCAGCAGAACGGCCCGGCCCCCACCGGATGGAGCCCGCCCGACGCCGAGGCGGCCCCAGCCGCACCCTCCCCGGCCGTTCCGGCACCCCGCGCCCGGCAGGACACCCCGGCGGACCCGCTGACCGGGGACACCGCCCCTGTGGCCGAGCCCGCCTCCGTGCCCGCCCCGGCGCCCGCGTCCGGCGCCGGGGGTGAGCCCGCCGCGGGCGGCGAGGCCGCGGTCGCCGGTCCGGCCGATGCCGAGGGCGACGCCGGGCCCCGGTACGACCCCTGGGGTGATCAGCCCCTCCACGTCGTGGACGACCAGGGCGTGCCCCCGCGGCGCGGGCCCTCCGTGTGGCAGCTGGCCGTCTTCGGTGTGGTGATCGCCCTCCTGGCCGGCGGCATCGGCGGCTGGCTCGGCATCCTCGCCGAGCGCCGCACCAGCACCCGCCTCGAACTCCCGCAGGCCGCCGTCGACGGCAAGGGCCGGGCCCCGGACAGCGTGGCCGGCATCGCCGCCACCGCCCTGCCCGGCGTGGTCACCCTCCACGTCAGCGGAGGCGAGAGCAGCGGCACCGGAACCGGCTTCGTCCTGGACGGACAGGGCCACATCCTGACCAACAACCACGTCGTGGCCGACGCCAAGGACATAACCGTCACCTTCAGCACCGGCGACAGCGTCACCGCCGAGCTGGTCGGCCGCGACACCGGATACGACCTGGCCGTCGTCAAGGTCACAGGCGTCAGCGGCCTGCGCCCGCTGGCCCTCGGCAACTCCGAGAACGTCCGCGTGGGCGACCCCGTGGTCGCCATCGGAGCCCCCTTCGACCTCTCCAACACCGTCACCGCCGGCATCATCAGCGCCACCGGCCGCCCCATCACCGCCGGCGGCGACAAGGGCAGCGGCAGCGACGTCAGCTACGTCGACGCCCTCCAGACCGACGCCCCCATCAACCCCGGCAACTCCGGCGGCCCCCTCCTCGACTCCCACGCCCGCGTCATCGGCATCAACAGCGCCATCCGCGGCGCCGACAAGGGCGACGACGACGGCGAGCGCACCCGCCAGAGCGGCAGCATCGGCCTCGGCTTCGCCATCCCCGTCAACCAGGGCAAGCGCGTCGCGGAGGAGCTCATCCGCACCGGCCACGCCACCCACCCCGTCATCGGGGTCACCTTGGACATGCAGTACACGGGCGACGGAGCCCGGGTCGACACCAAGGGCGGGGACGGCAAGTCCGCCGTCGTCGCCGACGGCCCCGGCGCCCGGGCCGGCGTCCGCCCCGGCGACGTGATCACCAAGGTGGACGGCGTCCGCGTCCACGGCGGCGACGAGCTGATCATCAAGATCCGGGCCCACCGGCCCGGCGACCACCTCTCCCTGACCGTGCTCCGCGACGCCCGCGAGCACACCCTGGACGTGGTCCTCGGCTCGGCCAGCGGCTCCTGAGGTCGCCCGGGACCCGGCGTCCGTCCGGGAAACACGGCCCGACGGCCGGGTGAATCCGACGAAGGGCCCGCACCGGCGTAGGGGCGGGCCGGGAACGCCGGGTACCGTTGACCGGGCCGGACGTGGAAAGAGCCGAGGAGCGGCAAGGTGTTCAACGACATAGGCGCACTCGAGCTGGTCACCATCGTGGTGCTCGCCATCCTCATCTTCGGGCCGGACAAGCTCCCGAAGGTGATCCAGGACGTCTCGGGCTTCATCCGCAAGATCCGCGCGTTCTCGGACAGTGCCAAGCAGGACATCCGCTCCGAGCTGGGACCCGAGTTCAAGGACTTCGAGTTCGAGGACCTGAACCCCAAGACCTTCATCCGCAAGCAGCTCACGGAGAACGAGGACCTCCAGGAGCTGCGCAGCAGCTTCGACCTCCGCAAGGAGCTGAACGACGTCACCGACGCGGTCAACAGCCGCGACACCGGCTCCGCGCCCTCCTCCTCCCCGGCCCCGGAGGCCCCCGCCACGCCCGCCGCCGGCACCGGCCCCGATCTGCTCAAGAAGCCCGCCGCACCGGCCCGGGAACCCCGTACGCCCTTCGACGCCGACGCCACCTGAGCCGCAGCCTGCCCCTCGATCCCGGACCGGATGGCTATCCTCCATCCGTTCGAGAGCCCACGGAACGAGAGGCGCCCATGGAGACGACGAGCACGAGCAGCGGCCGGGTGGGCGCACAGCCCGCCGAAGCCCCCGACGCCACGGCCCCGCAGGCCGGGCCGGCGGCGCCGCCCGCCGACGCCACCGCGCCCGTCCCGGCGGCCCGCCGGGCGGCCGAGGGCTACCTGAAGGCGGAGTTCCCCTGGTACGGGCTGGACGGGGCCTTCACCGGCCCCCGCTGGCTCATGCAGGTCGGCACCGGCGCCGACGGCACCGTGGAGCACGGATCCACCGGCCACGGCGACGAGCCCTCGGTCCGGGGCGAGATCGCCACCGGGGAGAAGGAACGCTTCGCGGTGGTGGTCACGGTCGCCAGCAACCCCCTGCGCCGCAGCGGCGACGGCACCGGCGTCCTGGAGGCCACCTCGGTCTCCTCGGCCGCCTGGCTGGCCGGCTCCGGGCTGCTGGCCTACAGCTGGCCGCCGCAGATGGACCACAGCCTGCGCGACGACTGGCTGGACCAGCAGACGGAAGCGGCGTGGGAACTCGCCGACGACCTCACGGGGCCGGACTGGTCGACGCTGTCGCTGCCGGTGGACGGGGAGCCGACGCCGTTCCACTACCGGGAGTCGGAGTTCGGCTGGGTGCTCGCCGGGTCCACCGGGAGCGGGGTGCACCTCGGGGCGTACGGGCGGGGGATGAGCGCGTACGGGCTCGGCTTCTCGGCCATCGCGGACCTCGCGGCGTACGAATAGGAAAGGGCACCGCCTGGCGGCGGTGCCCTTGACGCTGCGCGGCCCCTGCGGGTGCGCGTGCCGGTGTGCCCACCCGTTCCGCCCCAGCGGAACGACTGCCCACACCTCCGTGACTAGAACTTGTTGCGCGGCGTGATGCCCAGGGACATGCCCGAGAGGCCGCGGGCGCGTCCGCCCAGCTTGCCGGCGATCGTGCGCAGGGCCGCGCCCGCCGGCGAGTCCGGGTCCGCCAGGACGACCGGCCGGCCGTTGTCGCCGCCCTCGCGCAGCCGCACGTCGATCGGGATCTGCCCCAGCACCGGCACCGTGGCGCCCGTGGTCTTCGTCAGGCCGTCCGCGACCAGCTGGCCGCCGCCCGTGCCGAAGACGTCCACCATCTCGTCGCAGTGCGGGCACGGCAGGCCCGACATGTTCTCGACGACACCGACGATCTTCTGGTGCGTCTGCACGGCGATCGAACCGGCCCGCTCCGCGACCTCGGCCGCCGCCTGCTGCGGGGTGGTGACGACCAGGATCTCCGCGTTCGGGACCAGCTGCGCCACCGAGATGGCGATGTCGCCCGTGCCCGGCGGGAGGTCCAGCAGCAGCACGTCCAGGTCGCCCCAGAACACGTCGGCCAGGAACTGCTGGAGCGCGCGGTGCAGCATCGGGCCGCGCCACACCACCGGGGCGTTGCCCGGGGTGAACATGCCGATGGAGATGACCTTCACGCCGTTCGCCGACGGCGGCATGATCATGTTCTCGACCTGGGTGGGCTTGCCCTCCACACCCAGCATCCGCGGCACGCTGTGGCCGTAGATGTCCGCGTCGACCACGCCGACCTTCAGGCCGTCGGCCGCCATCGCCGCCGCCAGGTTGACCGTGACGGAGGACTTGCCCACGCCGCCCTTGCCGGAGGCGACCGCGTACACGCGGGTCAGCGAACCCGGCTTGGCGAAGGGCACCTCGCGCTCGGCGGTGCCGCCGCGCAGGGTGGCGGCGAGCTCCTTGCGCTGCTCGTCGCTCATCACGTCCAGGGAGACGGACACGGAGGTGACGCCCGCGACCTTCGCGACGGCGTCGGTGACGTTCTTGGTGATGGTCTCGCGCATGGGGCAGCCCGACACCGTCAGGTAGACCGTGACGGCGACCGCGCCGCCGTCGCCGATCTCCACCGATTTGACCATGCCGAGCTCGGTGATCGGCCGGTGGATCTCGGGGTCGTTGACCGTCGCCAGCGCGTCCAGGATCGCGTCCTGCTCCGGCACGGCGGCGGAGGGTGTCTCGGTAGCCATGTCCCCGATGGTACGGCTCGGTAGCACGGCTCCGGTAAGCCCGTCAGCGGTCGCCTTCGTCACTTTCACCCGGGAACAGCCGCCGCTCGTCCATCTCCTTGATCAGGTCCTGGAACTCCGAGCGGATCCAGTCGCGCGTGGCGACCTCGCCCAGACCCATCCGCAGCGCCGCGATCTCCCGGGTCAGGTACTCGGTGTCCGCGATCGACCGCTCGTTCTGCTTGCGGTCCTGCTCGTGGGTGACCCGGTCCCGGTCGTCCTGCCGGTTCTGCGCGAGCAGGATCAGCGGGGCCGCGTACGAGGCCTGCAGGGACAGCATCAGCGTCAGGAAGATGAACGGGTACCGGTCGAAGCGCAGATGGTCCGGGGCGAAGATGTTCCACAGCACCCACACCACGATGACCAGGGTCATCCAGACGATGAACCGGCCCGTGCCGAGGAAACGCGCCACCCGCTCCGACAGCCGCCCGAACGCCTCCGGGTCGTACTCCGGCAGCAGCTTGCGCCGGTCCTGGCGCGGCTGGTCCAGGCGCACCCGCGAGCGGGTCAGCGCACTCGCCCCCGAGGGCGCGCCGCTGCGCGCCCGCTCGGAGGAACGTTCCGCCGACCGCTCGCCGCGCAGCCGCGCCGCCTCCTCCAGGCGCTCCGAGAGCCCCTCACGGGCCTGCTCGCGGCGCCTCTGCCGACGCTCGCGCGCCGCCTCGCCGCGTCCGCGTTCAGTGGCCACCGACGGCCTCCTCGGAGTGGAAGTCCGTCTCCCGCCAGTCGTCGGGCAGCAGGTGGTCCAGGACGTCGTCGACCGTCACCGCGCCCAGCAGCGAGCCGCTCTCGTCGACGACCGGCGCCGCGACCATGTTGTACGCGGCCAGGTAGCTCGTCACGACGGGCAGCGAGGCGTCCGGGGGCAGCGGCGGCAGGTCCGTGTCCACGATCGAGCTCACCAGGGTGAACGGGGGGTCCCGCAGCAGCCGCTGGAAGTGCACCGTCCCCAGGTACTTGCCCGTCGGCGTCTCGTCCGGCGGCCGGCACACGTACACCTGCGCCGCCAGCGCCGGCGACAGGTCCGACTGGCGCACGCGGGCCAGCGCGTCGGCGACCGTCGCGTCGGGCCGCAGCACGATCGGTTCGGTGGTCATCAGACCGCCCGCGGTGTTCTCCTCGTACGACAGCAGGCGGCGCACGTCGGCCGCGTCGTCCGGCTGCATCAGCGTCAGCAGCCGCTCCTTGTCGTCCTCGGGCAGCTCGGACAGCAGGTCGGCCGCGTCGTCCGGGTCCATCGCCTCCAGGACGTCGGCCGCGCGCTCCTCCTTCAGCTTGCCGAGGATCTCCACCTGCTCGTCCTCGGGCAGCTCCTCCAGGACGTCCGCCAGCCGGTCGTCGTCGAGGGCGTTGGCCACCTCGGCGCGCCGCTTCGGCGTCAGGTGGTGCAGCACGTTCGCCACGTCGGCCGGGCGCATCTGCTCGAAGGTGGCGACCAGGTTCTCCGCGCCCTGGCCCTCCTCCTCCAGCGAGAAGCCGGTGACCGCCGACCACTCCACGGTCAGCGTCTCGCCGCGGCGCCGCAGCGCGCCGCTCTTGCCCTTGCGGACGAAGATCCGGTCGATCTCCCAGTCCCGGCGGGCCGGCAGCTGCTGGATGGCCACGTCCAGGACGGTGACCTCCTCGGCGCTGGCCACCAGCGTCACCCGGCGGTCCAGCAGCTCGCCGATGATCAGCCGCTCGGTCGGCCGCTGCTCGAAGCGCCGCATGTTGACCACGCCGGTGGTGATGACCTGACCGGACTCCACGCCCGTCACCCGGGTCATGGGCAGGAAGATCCGGCGCCGGCTGACCACCTCGACCACCAGGCCCAGCAGCCGGGGCGGGCGGCCGCCGACACGCAGCATCGCCACGAGGTCGCGGACCCGGCCCACCTGGTCGCCGTTGGGGTCGAAGACGGGCACACCCGACAGATGCGAGACGAAGATCCGCGGGGCGCCTGCACCCATCCGAGCGCCTCCTAGAGCGTCGATCACCAGTCCTGCCGTGCCTCAGGCTAGCCCCTGCCGGGCGAAAGCGTCCTGGTGGGGCGGTCCGGCCGGGGGTCCGGCCGGGGGTCCGGCGGGACCGGTTCCGCGGGCGGGTACGCTGCCTGCTGCTCCCGCGGCCACCGCCGGGGGCCGTACCGAGCCGACCCACGACGAGAGGCACCCGACGTGAGCGCCCACTCCTCCGCCGTACGGCTGCGCCGGGCCGCCGTCATCGGCGCCCTGTGCGCGGGCATCGCCGTCACCGCGACGGGCTGCGCGGAGAAGACGGACCCCGACAAGGGCACGAACGGGGTCGGCAAGCAGACGCCGGAGAAGATCGAGAGCCAGGCGAAGGCCGCGGCCTCCGCCGCCGGCTCGGTCCACCTCTCCGGGAACCTGGTCGTCGGGGGCAAGCCCTTCACCCTCGACCTGCGGCTCAAGGCCGACGGGGGCTCCGGCGAGGTCAAGTCGCAGGCCGACACCTTCCAGGTGCTGCGGGTCGGCGAACAGCTGTACCTCAAGGCGAGCGCGGCCTTCTGGGGGAAGTCGGACTCGGCCGGCAAGCTCGGCGACAAGTACGTGAAGGTCCCCGAGAGCGACCCCACGTACAAGCAGTTCCGCGGGTTCACCGACATGCACGTGCTGCTCGACGGGCTCCTCGGCCTCCAGGGCAAGCTCACCAAGGGCGGCTACACCACCGTCGGGCACACCCGGGCGGTGCCGGTCTCGGCCGACGCGGGCAAGGGCGGCAAGCTCATGGTCTCCCTGGACGGGACCCCGTACCCGCTGCTCATGGAGCGCGCGGGCGGCGCGGGCCGGGTGGAGCTCTCCGAGTGGGGCAAGGCCTTCCCGCTGGAGGCGCCCGCGCAGGACCAGACCGTGGACTACGGCTCCCAGCTGCCGACCACCAAGGACGGCACCGGCGCCGCGGGCGCCACGGGCGCGGGCACCGGCGGCAAGGGCACGGGGACGGGCGCCTCCCCGGCCCCGTCCAAGAGCGCCGGCACGGGAGGCTCCGGCGGCACCGGAGGCGGCTCCTCCACCGGCCAGGGCTCGAACCCGACCGGCGGCTGAGCCCCCGGCCGGACCGGTCCCGTCAGCCCCGCCCCGGCCCCGGCTTCAGCCCCGCTTCTTCTTCCGCTTCAGCAGCAGCTTCGGCAGGCCCGCCGGGATCGGCCTGCGGGTGGTCGCCGGGGAGGCCAGAGGGGCCGCGGTCAGCGAGCCCTCGGGCAGCCGGTCGGCCACCGCCACCGGCTCCAGCCGCAGCAGCCGGCACTCCCGCGCCCAGCGCTCCGTCATCGCCTCCGAGTCCGGGGCGTTCAGCCGCTTGCCCTTCAGCTCGGCCACGGCGGCCTCCCACGGCCCGCTGCCGGGCGCGAGCTCCCGCACCGCCGCGGTCCACGCCACGAGCCGGCCGCCCTTGTCCTTGCTGCGTACCGTCACCTCGGCGGCGGCCCCGTCGGCGAGCCCCGGGAACGGCTGCTCGCCGGGCCCGTCACCGAGCACGTGCGCGGCACCGTCCACCCAGGCGTGCCACAGGGCCCGGTCCGCGCCGGCGCCGCGGACCCAGATCAGGCCGGACTTCTTGGAGGCCTCCTCGACGAGGGCCAGGTCGAGTGCGCTGAGAGTCATGTGCACAGCGTAGGCGGTGGGCTCCCGCCCGCTACCGTTGGCTACTACAGCCAGCCGTTGCGCCGCAGGGCCCGGTGGATGGCGAAGCAGCTGCCGACGATCGCGGCCATCACCATCGGATAGCCGTAGCGCCAGTGCAGCTCCGGCATGTGGTCGAAGTTCATCCCGTACACGCCGCAGATCATCGTGGGCACGGCGATGATCGCCGCCCAGGAGGTGATCTTGCGCATGTCCTCGTTCTGGGCGACCGAGGCCTGGGCCAGGTTCGCCTGGAGGATGGAGTTCAGCAGCTCGTCGAAGCCGATGACCTGCTCGTGCACCCGGGCCAGGTGGTCGGCGACGTCGCGGAAGTACTTCTGGATGTCCGGGTCCACCAGCCGCATCGGCCGCTCGCTCAGCAGCTCCATCGGCCGCAGCAGCGGGGAGACCGCCCGCTTGAACTCCAGCACCTCCCGCTTGAGCTGGTAGATGCGGCCCGCGTCGCCGCCCCGGGCGACACCCTTGGCGGGGGCGGCGAACACCGCGCTCTCCACCTCGTCGATGTCGTCCTGCACCGCCGCCGCGACCGCGATGTAACCGTCCACCACGTGGTCGGCGATCGAGTGCAGCACCGCCGACGGACCCCGGGCGAGGAGCTGCGGGTCGCCCTGGAGGCGGTGGCGCAGGGTCCGCAGGGAGCCCTGGCCGCCGTGCCGGACCGTGATCACGAAGTCGGGGCCCGTGAAGCACATCACCTCGCCGGTCTCCACCACCTCGCTGGTGGCGGTCAGTTCGGCGTGCTCCACGTAGTGGATCGTCTTGAAGACCGTGAACAGGGTCTCGTCGTAGCGCTCCAGCTTCGGCCGCTGGTGCGCGTGCACCGCGTCCTCCACGGCCAGGGGGTGCAGCCCGAAGGTGGCGGCGATTCCCGCGAACTCCGCCTCGGTGGGCTCGTGCAGACCGATCCAGGCGAACCCGCCGTCCTCCCGCACCCGGCGCAGCGCCTCACGGGGCGTCAGGCAGTCGCCCTGCGCCCGCCGGCCGTCGCGGTACACGGCGCAGTCGACGACCGCGCTGCTCGCGGACGGGTCGCGGGTGGTGTCGTAGCCGGGCTGTACGGGGGTGGACCTGCGCAGCGCCGGACGGACGGCGGCACGGAGGTAGGGCAGCATCGACATGGCAGGCTCCTTCTCGCGCACGGCTGCGGACCGCACGGGTGGGAGGCCCTCCGGCGGCGCGCGGGCAGGTCCGCGCGGACGGAGGGAAACAGGACGGGAGGACGAAGTTCTGCCGTCGCTCTTCTGCTGATCAGAAGATCAAAGGGGGCTGGAGCCGCCCTGGAAGGTCGCCGAAGAGCGATTGGTACTGCACGATCGACTTCGATCCATCGCAGCCCCACCTCCTCCGGCCGGTCCCCCGTGGGGGACGTCCTGTCGCCGGAGCCCTGAACATGCTTCTGCACGCGGCCCCGACCGGCTGTCAACACTAGCAGCCGACGGATGGTCAAACCGCTGTCTTTACCCGGCGGATACGAGTTCTATGCTCCCTCCATGGCAGAAATTCCGGCTCTCGTCGAAGCCCGGCTGCGCAGCGCGTTCGGCGAACCCGACGCCCGCGCCGCCGTCACCTTCCTGGGCACCGACCGCATCGAGGTCCTCCGCTTCGCCGAGGGCGACCTCGTGCGGTACGCGACCATCGGCATGTCCGCGCACCCCATGACCGACCCCACCGCCGTGGTCGCCGACCCGGTGCGCGGCCCGCGCGCCGAGCTGGTGCTGACGGTACGGGCGGGGCTCGCGCCCACCGACAAGGTGCTGCGCCCCCTCGCGGTGCTGGCGGCCTCGCCGGTGGTCGAGGGGCTCGTCGTGGCCCCCGGCGCCTCCCTCGACGTCGGCGAACCGCTGTGGGACGGGGCACCGTTCACCTCGGTCCTCGTCGCGGAGCCGGGCGGACTGGTCGAGGACCTCGCACTGGACGAGCCGATGGACCCCGTGCACTTCCTCCCCCTCCTCCCCATGACGGCGAACGAGGCCGCCTGGAAGCGGGTGCACGGCGCGGCCGCCCTCCAGGAGCGCTGGCTCGCGCGCGGCACGGATCTGCGGGACCCTCTGCGTACGGCCGTCGCACTGGACTGAGCGCGGCACCCGCGGGCACGCATGCCATCCGGACGGGTGATCGCGTCTTGACGGGGCGCCGGGCGGGGAGGAGCGTGCTTCCTATGAGGGGCGAACCGAGTTGCCCGAAGTGTGGTGGCCGGGTCCGCGCGCCCGGTCTTTTCTCCGACTCCTGGCAGTGCGCCGTGCACGGCCCCGTCCACCCGCTGCAACCCGTCATCCCGCCCAGCGTGGAGGGTCTCGGCGTGGTGGCGAACCGGTCCAAGGTGCCGGTGTGGATGCCCTGGCCGCTGCCGGTGGGCTGGCTGTTCACCGGGGTGGCGTCCGCCGGTGACGACCGGACCGGCGGCCGGGCCACGGTCGTGGCCTGCACCGGCCCCGGGCCGCTGGGCGGCCTGGGCGAACTGCTGCTGGTCGCCGAGGAACTCGGCGTCGGCCTCGGAGCCCGCTTCGCGGGCATCGACGGCCCCGACCCCGGCCCGGGCCTCGACGTCTCGGGCCCACCCCACGCGAAGGTCGTCACCGACGGCCGACCCACCCCGCTGTGGCACGTGAAGGGCTCCCCGGAGGACCGCGCCGTCTTCGCGGGCGAGGCCAGGGGCCTGTGGCTGTGGGCCATCGTCTGGCCGGAGCAGTCGGGGCTCCTGATGTACGACGAACTCGTCCTGGCCGACCTCCGCGACGCGGGCGCGGAGGTGGAACTGGTCCCGTGCGGGGCGCTCAGCCCGAGGATCCTGGGGCCCTGAGGGGGCTCGCGGCGCGGGCCCGCCATCGCCCCCTCGAGGCGTCGGGGGCGGGTCGGTGGCTGCCCACCCGCCTCCCCGGGTGCGGGCCGGTGGGGTGGGGGCGGTCGACCGCCGGGCGGCACTGAAAAGAGGGCCGGGACGGGGATGGGCGGGGTCCCAGCGGGGCGGTCTCAGCGAAGGCTTGGGGCTTTCCCGCCAGTCCCACTGTCCTTCCGGTCCGGGCCGCCCTGTCAAGGGCGCTCCTTCGTCGCGTCGCTTCGCGATCGCCTCCGGCGACCCTTGACAGACCGACCCGAACCGGAAAGACAAGGACTGCCGGGA
>NZ_JBHVUQ010000089.1:0-30239 GCF_042884105.1 Streptomyces sp. NPDC058157 | reverse complement strand
TGTCCTTCCTGGCTTACCCGGGGGACGACGCCCGCCCGCGACCCCCCGCCCGCCCCCCCCCCGGTGGGGGGGGGGGTGGGGTGGTGCCACACGGCGGCCCCCCCCGTCCGCGGTGTGCCACCAACCCCCCCTGCACGAACGACTCGTGAGAGGACCAAGCAGCGGTGCCCCACATCCACATCCGGCACTACCCCAGGGACTTCACGGCCGAGCAGCTCCGGGCGATCGACGAGGCGGTCACCGCCGCCGTGACGAAGACCTTCGCCACCGGCGAGGACACCGTCTCGATCTCCGTGGAGCCGGTCAGCCCGGAGGACTGGGAGGCGCAGGTCCTCTCCGAGATAGCGGCCCGCCCGGATCTGCTGGTCAAGCGACCCGGCTACCTGAACGAGAGTTGAGAGAGACCCGATGAGCGCAAGCAGCGGCATCCCCGTCGTCTACACCGAGGAAGTCCGCGAGGCCCTCCACGAGGGCAAGGCCGTCGTCGCCCTCGAGAGCAACGTCATCACCCACGGCCTGCCCTACCCGGACAACGCGGCCACCGCCCGCAAGGTGGAGGACGCGGTACGGGCCGGCGGCGCCGTCCCGGCGACCATCTGCATCGAGGCCGGCGAGATCCGCGTCGGCATGTCGGACGCCGACATCGAGCGCTTCGCCTCCCTGCCGAACATCCCCAAGGTGTCCAGCCGGGACCTGCCGGTCATCCTGGCGCAGGGCGGACTGGGCGCCACCACGGTGGCCTCCTCCGTCGTGGCGGCCGAGCTCGCGGGGATCCCCTTCTTCTCCTCCGCCGGCATCGGCGGCGTGCACCGCGGCGCCCAGGAGACCTGGGACGTCTCGTCGGACCTGATCCAGTTCACCCGGTCCAAGGTCGCCGTGGTCTGCGCGGGCGCGAAGATGATCCTCGACCTCGGGCTGACCCTGGAGTACCTGGAGACGCAGTGCGTCCCCGTCGTCGCCTACCGCTCGGACGACTTCCCCGCGTTCTACTGCCGTACGAGCGGCCACAAGGCGCCCCACCGCCTTGACGACGAACAGGTCATCGCCCGCGCGATCGAGGCGCACTGGGCGCTCGGCAACAACAGCTCCTTCCTGATCACCACCCCGGTCCGGGAGGAGGACGCCATCGACTCCACCGAGGTGGACACGGCCATCCGGGCCGCGGTCGCCGAGGCCACCCGCGACGGAGTCTCCGGCCAGGCCATCACCAAGTACCTGATGCGCGCCGTCGACGCCGCCACCGACGGCCGCAGCGCCAAGGCCAACATGGCCGTCCTCGCCTCCTGCGCCGAGGCGGCGGGACGGCTGGCCGTGGCGCACGCCGCGCACCTGGCCGAGCGCGCGGGGCGCTGACCCGCCCCTTCGAACCACCACCGCACCACGCGTTGAACTCAGTCTGGAGAGACACACACATGTCCGAGAAGCTGCTGGCGCCGGTCACCCTGGGCAAGCTGGCCCTCCGCAACCGGGTCGTCATGGCACCCATGTCCCGCAACCGGGCCACCGCCGAGGGCCTGGCCACCGACCTGATGGCCACCTACTACGGCCAGCGCGCGGGCGCCGGTCTGATCATCACCGAGGGCGTCCAGCCCTCGGCCGTCGGTCAGGGCTTCGGCAACAGCCCGGGCCTGCACACCCAGGAGCAGGCCGAGTCCTGGAAGCCGGTCACCGAGGCCGTGCACGCGAACGGCGGTCTGATCGTCGCGCAGCTCATGCACTGCGGCCGCATCGGCCACCCCTCGCTCTACCCGAGCGGCCACCAGTCCGTCGCCCCGTCCGCCGTCACCGCGGCCGGCCAGGCCTACGGTCCCCAGGGCCCGCTGGACTACCCCGAGCCGCGCGCCCTGACGGTCGAGGAGATCGCCGAGGTCGTCAAGGAGCACGCGGACGCCGCCGAGCTCGCCATCGAGGCCGGCTTCGACGGTGTGGAGATCCACTCCGGCAACGGCTTCCTGCTCCACCAGTTCCTGTCGGAGAACACCAACCAGCGCACCGACCAGTACGGTGGCTCCGTCGAGAACCGCATCCGCTTCGCGATCGAGGTGATCGAGGCGGTCTCCGAGCGCATCGGCGCCGACCGCGTCGGCGTGCGCATCTCCCCGTCGAACCCGTACAACGACATCGTCGAGGGCGACACGCACGCCATCTACGAGGCGCTCGTCGCGGCCCTGCCGCCCATCGCCTTCCTGCACATCCTCGAGGGCGCCAACCGCGACCACATCGCGGCCCTGCGCGCCCAGTGGACCGGCACCATCGTGCTGTGCCCGCACCCGGAGAACGGTGTCGCGGTCAGCGCCGAGATCGGTGAGGCGGCGCTCGAGGCCGGCGTCGCGTGCGCCGTCGCCTTCGGCTCGTCCTTCATCGCCAACCCGGACCTGCCGGAGCGCATCCGCACCGGCGCCGCGCTGGCCGAGGCCGACCAGAGCAAGTTCTACGGCGGTGACCACACCGGTTACACCGACTACCCGACGCTCGACGGCACCGCCGCGTGAGCGACTCCGGGAAGATGCTGCTCTTCTCGGGGCGCGCACACCCCGAGCTGGCCCAGGCCATCGCGGCGGAGCTGGGCACGGAGCTGGTCGAGACGAAGGCGATCGACTTCGCCAACGGCGAGATCTACATCCGTTACCACGCCTCCGTGCGCGGTGCGGACTGCTTCGTGGTCCAGAGCCACACGGCCCCCATCAACAAGTCGATCATGGAACAGCTCATCATGATCGACGCGCTGAAGCGGGCCTCCGCGCGGAGCGTCACGGTCATCCTGCCCTTCTACGGATACGCGCGACAGGACCGCAAGCACAGCGGCCGGGAACCCATCTCGGCCCGTCTGGTGGCGGACCTGCTCAAGACCGCTGGCGCCGACCGGATCCTGACGATCGACCTGCACGCCGACCAGATCCAGGGATTCTTCGACGGCCCGGTGGACCACCTGTTCGCCATGCCGGTCCTCGCGGACTACATCGGCTCCAAGGTGGACCGCGAGGCCCTCACCGTGGTCTCGCCCGACGCCGGCCGCGTGCGCGTGGCCGACGGCTGGTGCGACCGCCTCGGCGCTCCGCTGGCCATCGTCCACAAGCGGCGCGACAAGGACGTGGCCCACCAGGTCACCGCCCACGAGGTGGTCGGCGACGTGCACGACCGCGTCTGCGTCCTGGTCGACGACATGATCGACACCGGCGGCACGATCTGTGCCGCCGCCGACGCCCTCTTCGCCCAGGGGGCGAGGGACGTCATCGTGGCGGCCACGCACGGGGTGCTCTCCGGCCC
The DNA here is from genome assembly GCF_042884105.1 of Streptomyces sp. NPDC058157. Taxonomy (NCBI): domain Bacteria; kingdom Bacillati; phylum Actinomycetota; class Actinomycetes; order Kitasatosporales; family Streptomycetaceae; genus Streptomyces; species Streptomyces sp. NPDC058157. The sequence goes on along the minus strand of NZ_JBHVUQ010000089.1, from coordinate 26,972 downwards.
CGCGGCGGACCGCCTGAAGAACTCGCGGGTGAGCGAGTTCGTGTTCACGGACACCCTGCCGGTGCCCGGGGCCCTCGGACTGGACAAGGTCACCGTCCTGTCCATCGCCCCGCTCATCGCGGGAGCCTCGCGCGCCGTGTTCGAGAACGGATCAGTAACCCGGCTCCTGCAGAGCCGGTGATCGCCCGGACGGACGGGCCCGACGCGGGCCCGTCCGTCCGAAGGGGGAGGCGGCCGCACGCACCGCGCCGTTCCGGTATTCCCGGGTGGTGAGGCTTTGCCCTTGCGCCCCTCAGTTCTTCGGTACCTCCCGGCCGGGCTGCAGCCCGGCCACCGGCGCCCCACCGCGTTCGAAGCGGCGTCCGCCCCGTGCGGACGCCACCCCCCACGCTTCGCGGTGCGGCGTCGTCCGCCGGGCCCTTTCCACACCGGGGCCCGGCAGCCGGGGCGCTGACCGCGCCCGTGCTCCACAACGGAACGTTAGGAAGCGGGAAATGACTCTTCAGGAGACCAGCGTGCTCGAGCCCACCCTCCAGGGGACCAACACCCTGCCCGGCCTGCTCGCCCAGCGTGTGGCGGAGCACCCCGACGCGATCGCGGTCGCCTACCGGGACGACAAGCTCACCTTCCGGGAGCTCGCGTCCAGAAGCTCGGCCCTGGCTGACTACCTGGAGCACCTCGGTGTCTCCGCGGACGACTGCGTGGGCCTGTTCGTCGAGCCGTCGATCGACCTCATGGTCGGTGCGTGGGGCATCCTCGGTGCCGGCGCCGCCTACCTGCCGCTCTCCCCGGAGTACCCCGAGGACCGGCTCCGCTACATGATCGAGAACAGCCAGGCGAAGATCATCCTGGCGCAGCAGCGCCTGGTGTCGCGCCTGCGCGAGCTCGCCCCGCAGGACGTCACCATCGTGACCCTGCGCGAGTCCGAGGCCTTCGTCCGCCCCGAGGGCACCGAGACCTCGGCCCGCGACGGCGCCCGCCCGGACACCCTCGCGTACGTCATCTACACCTCCGGCAGCACGGGCAAGCCGAAGGGTGTGATGATCGAGCACCGCAGCATCGTCAACCAGCTCGGCTGGCTGCGCGAGACCTACGCGATCGACCGCAGCAAGGTCATCCTGCAGAAGACCCCGATGAGCTTCGACGCCGCCCAGTGGGAGATCCTCTCCCCGGCCAACGGCGCCACCGTGGTCATGGGCGCCCCCGGCGTCTACGCCGACCCCGAGGGCCTCATCGAGACCATCGTCAAGCACAACGTGACCACCCTCCAGTGCGTCCCGACGCTGCTCCAGGGCCTGATCGACACCGAGAAGTTCCCCGAGTGCGTCTCGCTCCAGCAGATCTTCAGCGGTGGTGAGGCCCTCTCGCGCCTGCTCGCGATCCAGACCACGCAGGAGATGCCCGGCCGGGCGCTCATCAACGTCTACGGCCCGACCGAGACGACCATCAACTCGTCCTCGTTCCCCGTGGACCCCGCCGACCTGGACGAGGGCCCGCAGTCCATCTCCATCGGCTCCCCGGTGCACGGCACCACCTACCACATCCTGGACAAGGAGACCCTCAAGCCGGTCGGCGTGGGGGAGATAGGCGAGCTGTACATCGGCGGCATCCAGCTGGCCCGCGGCTACCTGCACCGCGAGGACCTCACCGCCGAGCGCTTCCTGGAGATCGAGCTCGAGGAGGGCGCCGAGCCCGTCCGCCTGTACAAGACCGGCGACCTCGGCCAGTGGAACACCGACGGCACCGTGCAGTTCGCCGGCCGCGCCGACAACCAGGTCAAGCTGCGCGGCTACCGCGTCGAGCTGGACGAGATCTCCCTGGCGATCGAGAACCACGACTGGGTCCGCAACGCCGCCGTCATCGTCAAGAACGACGGCCGCACCGGCTTCCAGAACCTGATCGCCTGCATCGAGCTCAGCGAGAAGGAAGCCGCCCTGATGGACCAGGGCAACCACGGCTCCCACCACGCGTCGAAGAAGAGCAAGCTCCAGGTCAAGGCGCAGCTGTCCAACCCGGGCCTGCGCGACGACGCCGAGCTGGCCGCCCGTCCGGCCTTCGACCTCGAGGGCTCCGAGCCCACCCCCGAGCAGCGCGCCCGCGTCTTCGCCCGCAAGACGTACCGCTTCTACGAGGGCGGCCCCGTCACCCAGGCCGACCTGCTCGGCCTGCTGAGCGCCACGGTCACCGCCGGCCAGTCGCGCAAGGCGGCCGACCTGGCCCCCGCCGAACTCGGCCAGATCCTGCGCTGGTTCGGCCAGTACATCAGCGAGGAGCGGCTGCTGCCGAAGTACGGCTACGCCTCCCCGGGCGCGCTGTACGCGACGCAGATGTACTTCGAGCTGGAGGGCGTCGGCGGTCTGAAGCCGGGCTACTACTACTACCAGCCGGTCCGCCACCAGCTCGTGCTCATCAGCGAGCGCGAGGCCACCGGCAAGGCCACGGCGCAGATCCACTTCATCGGCAAGAAGAGCGGCATCGAGCCGGTCTACAAGAACAACATCGTCGAGGTCCTGGAGATCGAGACCGGCCACATGGTCGGCCTCTTCGAGCAGATCCTGCCGTCCTACGGCCTGGACATCCACGACCGCGCCTACGAGCCGGCCGTCAAGGACCTGCTCGACGTCGCCGAGGAGGACTACTACCTGGGCACCTTCGAGCTGGTCCCGCACGCGGGCCCGCGCGAGGACCACGCCGAGGTCTACGTCCAGACGCACGGCGGCAAGATCGCCGGTCTGCCCGAGGGCCAGTACCGCTACGAGAACGGCGAGCTGACCCGCTTCTCGGACGACATCGTCCTCAAGAAGCACGTCATCGCGATCAACCAGTCGGTGTACCAGGCCGCCAGCTTCGGCATCAGCGTCTACAGCCGCGCCGAGGAGGAGTGGCTGAAGTACGTCACCCTGGGCAAGAAGCTCCAGCACCTGATGATGAACGGGCTGAACCTGGGCTTCATGTCCTCCGGCTACAGCTCCAAGACGGGCAACCCGCTGCCGGCCTCGCGCCGCATGGACGCCGTCCTCGCCCAGAACGGCGTGGAGGGCGGCCCGATGTACTTCTTCGTCGGCGGCCGCATCAGCGACGAGCAGGTCGAGCACGAGGGCATGCGCGAGGACAGCGTCCACATGCGCGGCCCGGCCGAGCTCATCCGCGACGACCTCGTCAGCTTCCTGCCGGACTACATGATCCCCAACCGGGTCGTGGTCTTCGAGCGGCTGCCGCTGTCCGCCAACGGCAAGATCGACGTCAAGGCGCTCGACGCCTCCGAGCAGGTCAACGCCGAGCTCGTGGAGCGCCCCTTCGTCGCCCCGCGCACGGAGACGGAGAAGGAGATCGCGGGCGTCTGGGAGAAGGCCCTGCGCCGCGAGAACGCCTCCGTCCAGGACGACTTCTTCGAGTCGGGCGGCAACTCGCTGATCGCCGTCGGCCTGGTGCGCGAGCTCAACTCCCGCCTGGGCGTCTCCCTGCCGCTGCAGAGCGTCCTGGAGTCCCCGACCATCGAGAAGCTCGCCCGCCGCCTGGAGCGCGAGGTCGCCCAGGAGTCCTCGCGCTTCGTCCGCCTGCACGCGGAGACCGGCAAGGCCCGGCCCGTGATCTGCTGGCCGGGTCTGGGCGGCTACCCGATGAACCTGCGCAGCCTGGCCGGCGAAATCGGCCTCGGCCGCTCGTTCTACGGCGTCCAGTCGTACGGCATCAACGAGGGCGAGACCCCGTACGAGACCATCACCGAGATGGCCAAGAAGGACATCGAGGCCCTCAAGGAGATCCAGCCGACCGGCCCCTACACCCTGTGGGGCTACTCGTTCGGCGCCCGCGTGGCCTTCGAGACGGCCTACCAGCTGGAGCAGGCCGGCGAGAAGGTGGACAACCTCTTCCTGATCGCCCCGGGCTCCCCGAAGGTGCGCGCCGAGAACGGCAAGGTGTGGGGCCGCGAGGCGTCCTTCGCCAACCGCGGCTACACCACGATCCTCTTCTCCGTCTTCACCGGCACGATTTCCGGTCCGGACCTGGACCGGTGCCTGGAGACGGTGACGGACGAGGCGTCCTTCGCCGAGTTCATCAGCGAACTCAAGGGGATCGACGTCGACCTCGCCCGCCGGATCATCTCGGTCGTGGGCCAGACCTACGAATTCGAGTACTCCTTCCACGAGCTGGCCGAGCGCACCCTCCAGGCGCCGATCAGCATCTTCAAGGCCGTGGGCGACGACTACTCGTTCCTGGAGAACAGCAGCGGCTACTCGGCCGAGCCGCCGACGGTCATCGACCTCGACGCCGACCACTACAGCCTGCTGCGCGAGGACATCGGCGAGCTGGTCAAGCACATCCGCTACCTGCTCGGCGAGTGAGTGCCTGCCTGCCTGAGTAGGTAAAAGGCCGGCCGAACGAAGACGGCCGCCCCGCCGGAGAAATCCGGTAGGGCGGCCGTCTTTTCGCATTTCAACTTCCGGCCATCGGACCGCATCGGGTGGCTCAATTCTGACGCAGCTTGACCGCGTTCTGACATACCTCCTGTTGACGGCCACATTCCCCACACAAGACACTTCTATTGATTCCAGCCGTCCTGTTTTTTTGCTCTTCTCGCTGATGAGGAGTCATCTTCCATGCGCTTCAATCTCATCGGCCCCTTCGAGATCGTCACCGACGACGGCCGGACCTACCAGCCGGGCACCCCCAAGGTCTGCCAGACGCTCGCGCTGCTGCTCACCCGGCCCGGCGAGGTGGTCACGGCCGAGGCCCTCATCCGGGAGCTGTGGGGCGAGAACCCCCCGCGCAGCGCCGTCACGACGCTCCAGACGTACGTCTACCACGCGCGCCGGATGTTCACCCAGGAGCAGCTGGCGCCCGCCGGCCGCTGCCTGATCGTCACCGGCCCGTCCGGGTACGTGATGCGCGTCGAGGACTCCGAGGTCGACGTACGGATCTTCGAGCGGCTCGTCACCCGGGCCCGCCACGAACTGGCCGAGGAGGAGCCGCAGCGGGCGCTGCGCACGGTCGGCCAGGCGCTCGACCTGTGGCGCGGGCCCGCCCTGTCGAACTTCCCGGCCGGCGACGTGCTCGCCGGGCACATCGTGCACCTGGAGGAGCTGCGGATCAGGGCCTTCGAGACCCGGATCGAGGCCCAGGAGGCGCTCGGCCGGCACCGCGAGTCCATTCCCGAGCTGCGCAAGCTCATCAACGACTACCCGCTCAACGAGTGGTTCCACAGCCGGCTCATCGCCGCCCTCGGCGCCGCCGGCCGGCGCGCGGAGGCCCTCCAGGCCTACCAGAAGGTCCGCCGGCTGCTCGCCGAGGAACTGGGCCTGGAACCCTCCGCGGAACTCAGACGGCTCCACGGCCGCCTGCTGAGCCCGTCACGCGGCGACCGCCTCGCGGTGACGGCGGCGGTCTGAGGCCTCGCCGCCGACGGCCTGTCCTACTTGCCGGGTCGTCCGAGCTGGTGGAGGGTCCAGCCCGCCGTGCGCCAGGGCTCGGGGTCGAGCGTGGTGCGGCAGTCGACGAGCAAGGGGGTGGCGGGGCGTCCGACGAGGGCCGTGGGGTCCACCTGCCGATACTCGGGCCATTCGGTGGCCAGGACGACGAGGTCGGCGCCGTCGAGGGATGAAGGCAGGTCGTCGGTGTAGTCGAACTCGGGGTTGCGGATCACGGCGGTGGCCACGGCCTGGGGGTCGTGGACAGTGACGATGGCCCCGGCCTGCTGGAGGGCGTGGGCCAGGGCGAGGGCCGGGGATTCACGGACGTCGTTGGTGCCGGGCTTGAAGGCCGCTCCCCACACGGTGACGCGGGCGCCCTTGAGGGGGCGGCCGGTCAAGGCACGGCTGACGAGGTCCATGGCGACGTCGGTACGGGACTCGTTGACCTCTTCTGCGGCGCGCAGGAGGGTGGCGGCCCGGTCGGCGCCGAGCTGGCGGGCGGAGGCGGTGAAGGCGCGGACGTCCTTGGGGAGGCAACCGCCGCCGTATCCGATGCCGGGGCGCATGCCGCCGCTGCCGATGCGCGGGTCGATGCCGAGGATGTCGACGATCTGGGAGACGTCGCCGCCGGCGGCCTCGCACATGTCGGCGACGGCGTTGATGTAGCTGATCTTCAGGCCGAGGAAGGTGTTGGCGGCGCCCTTGGCGAGTTCGGCGGTGGCCGGGTCGGTGACGAAGAGAGGGACGCCCGCGTCGAGGATGGGGGCGTAGACGGCGCGGATGGCCTTCTCTCCCGCGGCGGTGGTGACGCCCGCGATGAGGCGGTCCGGGCGCAGGGTGTCCTCCACCGCGTGGCCCTCGCGGAGGAACTCCGGGTTCCAGACGACCTCGACGGCTTCGCCGACGGGCGCGAGGCGCTGGGCGAGGGCGGTTACCCGGGTGGTGGTGCCGACGGTGACCGTGGACTTACCGACGATCGTGCACGGCTGGTCGAGGTGGGGGGCGAGCTGGCGGATCGCGCCGTAGACCTGGCCGGTGTCGTAGGAGCGGCCGTCGGCGTCGATCGGGGTGCCGACTCCGATGAAGTGCAGTTCGGCGAAGGCGGCGGCCTCGCGGATGTCGGTGGTGAACCGCAGGCGCCCGCTCGCGGTGTGGCGGACGAGCAGCTCGGGCAGCCCGGTCTCGTAGATGGGGCACTCGCCGGCGTTGAGGCGGTCGACCTTGGCCTGGTCGACGTCCACGCCGATGACTTCGTGGCCGAGTTCGGCCATCGCGGCCGCGTGCGGGATACCGAGGTGTCCGCAGCCGATGACTGAAACGCGCATTCCTTGACTCTCACTTCAGGAGGGGCCTCGCATGCGGGGCCGGGGAACAGCTCCCAGAGGCTAGCGCCGTTCCCCGGACCCACTTGTCAGGCCTGGTCGGTTCCGAGGTCCAGCAACCGCTCCAGCGCCCCGATCGCGTGGTCGGCCGTCTGCCGTACGACCACGTCACCGGTCTGCGGGGCTTCCAGCGGGTAGGCGAACCAGGATCCGTCCGGACGGGGGAATCCCTCCGGGTCGACGAGAAACACCTTGAGCCCGGCCGCGCGGGCCCGCTTGGCGACCCACCGCCGATCGGCGTGCAGGCCGATGACGACCAGGGCCTTGGCGTCGGGGTGGAAGGTGACCGGCGGGATCCGCTGGTCGTAGCGGCGCATGAACTGCTCCTCGAACCCGGCGCGCGCGCCCAGGCCGTCGAAGTTGTTGGTGATGAACGGGCCGACCATGTGCCCGGCCTGCTCCATGCGCTTGAGGGCGTGGAGGGCCGGGGTGACCTCGGCGTCGAAGCAGGTGCGGTACATCTCCGACAGCTCCGTGATCTTGTCCTCGGTCTGGAGGAACATCTCCGTGAGCAGCGGGTCGCGGCCCGGGGCGAGCACGAAGGTGAAGCCCTTGCCGAGCAGCTCGTCCTCGATCTCGTTGACGTGGTAGATCTCGTGGAGGCGGTGCAGGGGCGGGATCCCGGCCTCGTAGGAGACGCCGCAGCCGACCTCGACCTGGAACGGCAGGAAGTCCGTCAGCTGCGCCAGGTCTTCGGCGTAGATGGGCTGTCCGGGGGTGTCCTTGACGCGGACCCCGTGGGTGAGGACCTCCCACGGCCGGCGCCGGACGGCCCGCGGGGGGAAGGTGTTGACCGACGTGAACGTGGTGTCGATGACCTCGTAGCCGGCCGGGAGCCTGCGGCGCGCCCGGAGGTCTTCCGGGTGCTCCTCGAAGCGGACCATGTGCACGCGCAGGTCACCCAGCTCGAACCGGCCCGCCCCGACCTGCTTCCAGCCGCCCTCGGCCAGCATGGCGTGGTTCTGCTCCCATGCTTCCTCGATCTCGCTGCTGGGCGCGGCCACCGAGTGGTGCAGGTACATCTGCGTCATGGCGAGCGCGGGCGCCGCGGTGGTGTCCACGAGGCCGTACTGGTGCCAGTAGTGGACGATGCGGCGGCGGGCGTCGCCCTCGCCGGTCCAGCCGGAGTTCGCGGCGGTCTCCGCCTGCTGGGTGCGCCGCCAGATGCCCTCCTCCTCGAAGCGGGGCCTATCGGCGGTCACCCCGTAGAAGTCGTGCCACTTGCGGAGCTGGTCCTCGTCGAGCTGGTCGATGACCGTGACGGGAAACTGCATGGTCTTCCTTCCGTCAAAGCAGCCTGCCCCAGTGATGGAGCGGGCTGGATCAGCTGAGGGCGGCCACCGCGTCGGTGAGCGCGCCGGTCAGGAAGTCGATGTCCTGGCTGTCGCAGGTCAGCGGGGGCGCGACGACCAAGCCCTCGCTGCGCGGGGCACCGGCCCCGGTGAAGGGGTAGAGGAAGACGCCGCGCCGCTCGCACTCCTGCAACAGGGGCCAGAGCAGGCCGGGGCCGACCTCCACCCCGTAGAGGTGGCCGACGCCCCGGACGTCCCTGATCGGCGCCCAGCCGGTCAGGGACCGCAGGGCGGCACCGAGACGCTCGCAGCGCGCGGCGAAGGCGTCGAAGTCCATCGACTCCAGCTCGTCCAGGACTCCGAGGCAGGCCGCCGCCTGGAGGGGGTGGGTGGCCATGGTGCCCATCGCGGGCAACGGGTCCGCGTCCTTGTGCCGCAGCAGCGGCGCGAGCTCCGGCGCCACCAGGACGGCCCCGACGCCGGTGTAGCCGGCGCCCAGGCCCTTGGACAGGACGACCAGGTCGGGCTCGCACCCGTCCCAGTGCCGGCTGGCCAGGGGCGTGCCGGTGCGCCACAGCCCGGTCAGGACCTCGTCGTGGATGACCAGGACACCCCGCTTCCGGCAGATTTCCGTGACCCGGCGCAGGTAGCCGCTCGGGGGTACGAAGGCGCCGCCCGTGGTTCCGTTGACCGGTTCGATCAGGACCGCGGCGACGTTCTCGGCTCCTCTGCTGTCGATCGCACGCGCCACCTCGCCGGCGCATGAGGCATCGCAGCCGTGCCCTTCGTGGGCGTGGCCGTGCGTCGGCGGGTACGGGGCGGGGAAGGCGGGGCCGAGACCGCAGCGGTCTTCCGGACGGGGGTTGCGGATCTGGTTGCCCGCTACGCCCAGGGTGAAGACGCTGTTGCCGTGGTACGAGAGGTCGGACGTCAAGATCTCCCCGCGCCGCTTCCCGTCGCGGACCCGCACGATGTTCCGTGCCAGGCCCACGGCGACCTCCACGCCGAGGGTCCCGCACGTGGTCAGGGCGACGGAATCCTCCGGCCGGCCTACGGCCCGGCACAGGCGGTCCATCAGCTCCAGCTGGATGCGCGGCTGGACGACGGCCGCGCCGCCGAAGGAGTAGCGGGAGAACTGCTTCTCGACGCGGGAGAACACTGCCGGGCTGCTCTGCCCGACGTTCGCGCACAGCAGGCCGCTCGACCCGTCGAGGATCCGGCGGCCATCGGCGAGGTGGAGCCAAGGGCCGTTCGATCCGACGGCCTCGAAGTCCGGCAGGGGCCTCGACGACGTCAGCAGGCGTTCGCGTTGCGGCAAGTACCGATCCACGGAGAAATCCCTTCCTGGGCGTGGACTGGAGAGGGTGGGTGCCCGGCGCTCGTGAACCGCGGCAACTCCAAGACCACCGCAAAGGAAAGCGGTACAACAGTCCGTAGCCATGGGGCTGCAAGGAGTTTGCATCTCGTGTAAGCACGAACGGCTGCGGGTGGGGTCGGCACCGAGCGGGCCGCGCAGCCTTGGGACACACAGGGGCAGGGTCATGGACGCAGTTCGTAAGCCGCAGGTGAGCACCAGCGCATCGGCAACACCCGGCGAGGTGGTCCGCCGAACCCGCCGAACCCAGGGCATGACCCTGGCCAAGCTCGGTTCCCTGACCGGATACTCGGCCGCCCAGGTGTCCCGGCTGGAGCGCGGGAAGTCCGCCTTGACGGACGTCTCTGTTCTCCACCGGTTCGCCCAGGTACTCGGCATCCCACCCCAGCACCTTGGCCTTGCGCCGGCCTCGGCCGGCCAGCCGGAGCCTTCCGGTCAGCCAACTGGGCCGTATCCGAACCTGCCCGCCCCTACCCTGGGATTCCCAGGTCACGACGAGGGGGTGGACCCGGTGCGCACGCGAAGGCAACTACTCGCGAACCTCGCGGTCACTGCGGCGGCCGCCATGGGCGCCCCCGTCACCGGGTCCCTGCCGGGCAAGACCGAGGAGGCACAGCTCGGCGAGGCGCTCGTCGCAGGGCTGCGCGACGCGATGCTGGGACTGGGCCGCGCTCCTGCGGACATGTCCCTGGAGCTCCTGGTAGCAGACCTGCGACGTGCCTCCGCCGAATTCGACGACTGCGCGTACGCCAGCCTCGCCCTGCGCCTTCCGCGCCTGATCTCGGCAGGGCACCAGTCCACCAGCGACAGCTTCCGCCTGCTGGCGCAGGCGTACCTCCTGGCGACTCGGATCCTCGTCAAGCTTGATGAAGCGCAACTCGGCTGGATGGCAGCCGACCGCGCACGGCAGTTCGCCGCCGCCGGCGGCGCACCGGTGGCAGTGGCGGAGGCAGCCCGTCAGCAGGCCGTCCTCGCCCGCAAAGCAGGCTGGCATGACCAGGCCCTCGCCCTGGCCCTGAACGCTGCTGACGAACCGGCGCTGCGTGAACTCGGGAAGGTCGGGATCGCCCAGAGAGGCCTGCTGATCCAGTGCGCTGCCTACACCGTGGCCCATCAGCGCGATCGATCCGGCATGCGGGAGCTGACCCGCGAGGCTGCCGCCATCGCCAGGAGCCTGGGCGCTGTCACTCATCTGCGGGACACCAGCGGCGGGTTCAGCAAGGCGACCGTACAGCTGCACTTGATCTCGGCGGAGACCACCGCCGGGGACCCCTCGGCAGCCATCGCCGCTGCTGACGCCCTCGCTCCCCAGGAGCTCCCCACCACAGAGCGACGCGCGCTCTACTTCACCGACCGAGCGAAAGCCTTCGGCCAGTGGGGCCGTCGCGACGAATGCATCCGTGCCCTCCTCCAGGCCGAGTACTGGGCCCCGCAGGAGACCCACGCCCGTCCGGCTGTGAAGACCCTCGTGTCCGGCCTGCTCGTGTCCGGTCGCATCACACCCGAACTGCGAGGCCTTGCCGCACGAACGGGCGTTCCGCACAGTTAGCCAGTGATTGGGTATCGGTGGCCCATCACCGCCGTGGTCACCGCCGCAAGCCGGTGCGCGCCCTGAAACGCCACGGTCGTCCTGTCGGGCGCGAGGCCGTGGGGGCGGGCCGTGTGATCGGAGCGGCGTGGCTGGTGTTGGTGGCCGCTGAGCGAGGCGCCCGTGCACCGGGACCGCGTGCACGCCGAATGGGGCGCACCTTCTGTGGCTGAGGGTTGGAACGGGGGCCGGAGGACGTGGATGCGTTGGCCGGTGCGTTCTGGAAGATCGTCGGCGCGCTGGCCGAGGTCGACGCGAACGGTCGCTACGTGCACATGAACGAGAACGGCGAGGTGGCCATCAAGCAGGACGAGTCGGCCGCTGCCCTCGGGGTCAGCCGTCGTTCCGTCAACACCGCGGTCGGTCAGCTCATGGAGCGCTCGTTCATCTGGAAGTCAGGGCGCGGTCGTTATCAGATCCACCCGTACATCCTGTACTCGGCACCTCTACGGCGCAGGCCCGGGCGATCGGCTACGCCGAGGCGAAACGGAAGGACGGCAAGATTCCGCCGATTCCCCGGCCGGGTGCTGTCATCGCCCGTCAGATCAGTGAGGACGGCGTCACGGACGTCATCGCCTGACGCCGCCGGGCCTGTCGTTCGAGTGGGGCTCCAGGGAGGTCGGAGACGGTCGGCCTTTCGGCCGTGCACGGAGTTGTGCGCGGGGCCGTACACAGGAGGAAGCCGTATGTCCCGTCGTCTGTTCACCTCGGAGTCCGTGACCGAGGGCCACCCCGACAAGATCGCCGACCAGATCAGCGACACGATCCTCGACGCCCTGCTGCGCCAGGACCCGACCTCGCGCGTGGCCGTGGAGACGCTGATCACCACCGGCCAGGTGCACATCGCGGGCGAGGTGACGACCAAGGCGTACGTGCCGATCGCGCAGCTCGTCCGGGAGCGGATCCTGGAGATCGGCTACGACTCGTCCGCCAAGGGCTTCGACGGCGGCTCCTGCGGTGTGTCGGTGTCCATCGGGGCGCAGTCCCCGGACATCGCCCAGGGGGTCGACACCGCGTACGAGCGGCGGGTGGAGGGCGAGGGCGACGAGTTCGACCGGCAGGGCGCGGGCGACCAGGGGCTGATGTTCGGCTTCGCCTGCGACGAGACGCCCGAGCTGATGCCGCTGCCGATCCACCTCGCGCACCGGCTCTCGCGCCGGCTGTCCGAGGTCCGCCGGAACGCGACCCTCCCGTACCTGCGCCCGGACGGCAAGACCCAGGTCACCGTCGAGTACGACGGGAACAGGCCGGTCCGGCTGGACACGGTGGTGGTCTCCACGCAGCACGCGACCGAGATCGACCTTGAGAATGCGTTGACCCCGGACGTACGCGAGCACGTGGTCGAGCACGTGCTCGCGCAGCTCGCGGAGGACGGGATCAAGCTGGACACCGAGGGGTACCGGCTGCTCGTGAACCCGACCGGGCGTTTCGAGATCGGCGGTCCGATGGGTGACGCCGGGCTGACCGGCCGCAAGATCATCATCGATACGTACGGGGGCATGGCGCGGCACGGTGGCGGGGCCTTCTCGGGGAAGGACCCGTCGAAGGTGGACCGCAGCGCGGCGTACGCGATGCGGTGGGTGGCCAAGAACGTGGTCGCCGCCGGGCTGGCGGCGCGCTGCGAGGTCCAGGTCGCGTACGCGATCGGCAAGGCCGAGCCCGTCGGTCTCTTCGTGGAGACCTTCGGCACCGAAGAGGTGGAGGTCCGGAAGATCGAGGACGCGATCCGTGATGTCTTCGATCTGCGTCCGGCCGCGATCATCCGTGATCTGGACCTGCTGCGGCCGATCTACGCCCAGACCGCCGCCTACGGTCACTTCGGCCGCGAGCTCCCCGACTTCACCTGGGAGCGCACCGACCGCGTCGAGGCCCTGCGCGCCGCCGCCGGTCTCCCCGCGGCCTAGTGCTCCGGCGGTAGAGCGGGCGGCGGGCAGTCCGTGTCGGATCCGGTTTTCCATGCGAGGCGGAGCCGTGCCGTGGCGTCGGCGGCTTGGCGGAGGCCCGCCTGGTGGGCCGGCTCCCAGGCCGTCCGGTCGCCCATGTCCGGGCCGAAGGCGCGGACGGATGCCGGATCGGGCTCGATGGTCACCACGGTGTGGGCCCCGGTGCCCGCCAGCTCCTGGTGGAGCAACTCGCGGGGGAACAGGTGCGCCTGCGGGTCGATGACGACGAGCGTGCGGGCTCCGGCCGCGAGGCCGGCGTGGGTCGCCGACCGCAGGGAGCCGTCCATGTACCGGCGGCCGTTGACGGTGATCGGCGGGTAGATGCCCGGGAAGGCCGTGCTCGCCGCCACGGCGGCGGCCAGCGGTGCGCCGCTCGCACGGTCGAAGACCTCCCGCTCGCCGGTCTCGGCATCCAGCGCGGTGACGAGCAGCTTCCGGTCCGGCCACCGGTCCGCGCCGACCATGGCGCGCATCCGGTCGAGGTGCGCCTGCTCGGGACCGGTCTCGGCGGCGACTGCGATCCGGCCCGCCCGGCGCCATGCCCCGGCCGGGTCCGAGGCGGCATCGCCGAGCACGGCGAACACCTCGCCCAGCCGGCGCCGGTCCACCTGGGGCGGGGTGCCGTCGGAGCCGGCGGGGCGCACGGGGGTGGCGAGCCGGCCGGGGTCCTGACCGGTGGCCAGCACCGCGCCGATGATCGCGCCGGTCGACGTGCCGACGATCAGGTCGGCCTCGCCGAGGTCCACCCCGCCGCGGCGCAGTCCGACGGCCAGTCCGGCCGTCCAGGCCGCACCGACGGGGCCTCCGGCGCCCAGCGCGAGTGCCCGGTCGAGTGTGTGCATCACTGTCTCCCCCTATTGTTGAAACAGTCGTACCATATACTCGTGCCGGTTCGGATCCGCAGGACCGAGAGGGTGATCCACCGTGGGGCGACCCCCCGATCCCGCGCGGCGGGAGCGCACGCTGGCGCGGGCGACCGACTACGTACTGGGTCACGGCCTGGCCGGGTTGAGCCTGCGGCCGCTGGCCGCGGCCCTCGACACCAGTCCGCGGATGCTGCTCTACGACTTCGGCAGCAAGCAGGAGCTGGTGTCCGCGGTCCTCGCCGAGGCCCGGCGCCGCGGTGGGGCGCGACTGGCCGAGAGCCTCCCCCGGGAGGCGGCCTCCGCGGAGGAGCGCCTGCGCGGCATCTGGGCCTGGATCAGCGCACCCGAACGTGCCGCGTTCGTCCGGCTGTTCTTCGAGGTGCACGCCGACGGCCTGGTCCACCCCGAGAACTACCCGAACCAGGCCGAGGCGATCACGGACTGGTTCGACACGCTCGGCGCCGCCTTCCGCGACATCGCCGTCGGCCCGGACGACACGGTGACCCCCACGCTGGTCATGGCCGTCATCCGGGGCCTGCTGTTCGACCTCACGACCACCAGCGACCGCCGTCGCACCGACCGCGCCCTGGACCGCTTCTGCGAACTCCTCCGGCAGTGAACGAGGGCGAGCGCCCGGAGCCCTAGGCCGGCGGGAAGTCCGTCGTCGGGGCCAGGGGGGCCCACTCCTCCCAGACGGACAGGCGTTCGCGCAGGGCCGTCGGGGCGCGGTCGGCCGCGGTGGTGCCCAGGAGGACGCGGAGCGGGGGGTCCTCGGCGTCCAGGAGTTTCAGGAGGGCCGCCCCGGCCCGGTGCGGGTCGCCGGGCTGGAGGTGGGCGAAGGCGCCCGACAGGCCGTGCCGGCGTTTGGCCAGCACCGCGTCGTAGGCGGTCTTGGGCGTGGCCCGCACCATGGAGCTCGCGCTCCAGTCGGTGCGGAACTCGCCGGCCTCGATCAGGGTGACCTTGATCCCGAAGCCGGCGACCTCCTGGGCCAGGGTCTCGCCCATCGCCTCCAGGGCCCATTTGCTGGCGCAGTACATGCCCAGGTTGGGGTAGGTGGTCACGCCCGCGATGCTGGACATCTGGAGCAGGTGGCCGGAGCCCTGGCGGCGCATCAGCGGGAGCACGGCCTGGGTGGTCCACAGGGCGCCGAGGAAGTTCACGTCGAACTGGTCGCGGACCTGCCGTTCGGTGACCTCCTCCACCGCTCCGGCCAGCCCGTAGCCGGCGTTGTTGAGGAGGACGTCGATCCGCCCGGCCCGCTCCCCGGCCTCGGCGACGGTGGCGAAGACCGCCGCGCGGTCGGTGACGTCCAGGGTCATGGGGACGACCCGCCCGCCGAAGCGCCCGACGAGTCCGTCGAGCGCCTCGACGCGGCGGGCCGTGGCCACCACGGTGTCGCCCGCCTCCAGGACGACCTCGGTGACGGCCCGTCCCAGGCCCCTGGAGGCGCCGGTGACGAACCAGACCCGGGGCGTCCCGTCCGTCATCGACGGGCCCGCTGCTCGGCGAAGGCCTTGGCGTGGTTGAGGGTGGCCGTGCTGTTGGTGCTGAGGGCCGTGTGGATGTAGGCCTTGGCGTCCTCGACCGTCGCCTCGGGGCCCAGGATGCGGGCGATGTTCTCGGTGTTGATGGTCACCGTGTGCTGGGAGGAGGCGGACAGCCCGCCCTCGCCGTCCTCGGCGAACGTCCAGTAGCCGGTGTGCAGGCTCATCAGCGCCGGGAGGGTCGTCTGCTTGTAGGCGATCCGCTCGTCGGGGAACGTCACCCGGTAGGACTTGGTGGTGTGGACGGAGCCGTCCTTGGCCCGGGTGTCCATCTCCAGCTCCTGCAGGCCCGGGGTGTCCTCGGTCAGCCGGACGACCGCCACGTGCGGCAGCCGCTCGGGCCACAGGTCCGCCTCGTTGACGAAGTCGTAGACGTCCTTCGCGGAGCCCTCGACGCGGACCGTGTCCTCGAAGGAGAACGTCAGGTCCTCGGTGGCGTGGGCGCGCTCCACGTTGGTCTTGAGCGCGGCCAGCTCCGAGCGCGAGTTGCGGTCGACCGCGCGGTCGATCCACTCCAGCTTCTGCGGGTCGTCGTCCTCGGCCCGGTAGTCGTGCAGCAGCCGCACCCGGGACTCGCCCTCCGAGAGAGGCTCGATGATCCAGGTGCCGCCCATCGCGGCGACCGGGGGAGCCGGCACCTCCTGGCGGAAGGTGATCGTCAGCTTCTCCGGGTCCAGGGTGCGGCGGGAGGTCCAGTTCTTGGCCTCGCCGTTGGCGGTGGCCCAGATCCGGATGCGCTCCTCGTTCCCGCCCTGCGGGACGTGGTCCACGTAGATGGTCGGGGGGAAGATCCGCGGCCAGTTCTGCACCTCGGCGATCAACCGGTACACGGCGGCGGCCGGGGCCGAGACCGTGATCTCGTGCTCCACTTCGCGCGGGCCGGGCTGCGGCATGGTCTTGCTCCTCGGATTCGGGGTCGTGCGGATGTGCTGGGCGTACGGGCGGGCGGGCTCAGAAGTTGCCGAGGCCGCCGCAGACGTTGAGGGCCTGCGAGGTGATGGACGCGGCGGTGTCGGAGGCCAGGTAGCCCACGAGACCGGCGACCTCCTGCGGGGTGGAGTAGCGGCCGAGGGGGATCTTGGCCTGGAACTTCTCCAGCACGGCCTCCTCGGTGGTCTCGTACGCGGCCGCGTAGCCCTGGCGGACCCGCTCGGCCATCGGCGTCTCGACGTAGCCGGGGCAGACGGCGTTGACGGTGATGCCGGTCGGGGCCAGCTCGTTGCCCAGCGCCTTGGTGAAGCCGACCACGCCGTGCTTGGACGCCGAGTAGGGGGCGCCCAGGACCACGCCCTGCTTGCCCGCGGTGGAGGCGATGTTGATGATGCGGCCGCGGTTCTTGGCGCGCATGCCACCGGTGTTCAGGACCTCGCGGGTGACCCGGAAGACGCTGTTGAGGTTGGTCTCGATGACGTCGTACCAGAGCTCGTCGGCGATGTCCGCGGTGACGCCGCCGCCCGAGCGGCCGGCGTTGTTGACCACCACGTCGATGGTGCCGAACCGCTCCACGGCCGCCTCGACCCAGGCCTTGACGCCCTCGCCGCTGCGCACGTCCACGCTCGCGCCGTCGACCTCCAGGCCCTCGGCGGTGAGCTCCTTGACGGTACGGGCCACGTTGTCGGCGTCGCGGGCGCCGATGAACACCCGGTGCCCCTGCGCGGCCAGGGTGCGGGCCGCTTCCAGGCCGATACCGCTGGTCGCTCCGGTGACGACGGCGACGCGCTTGGTCTGGTCCTGCTCCTGGGCCTGGTCGGGCATGAGAACTCCTCGGTGAATCGACGGGTGGCGCACGCGGAGGATCCGTCACCGCGATGGAGCGGTACTCGAAGGCGTCTCGGACCTGCGGTGCGGGAGGGACGGACCACCGGTCCTCCATCGTTCGTCGAGCGCCGGTCGACAAGATCGGGGAGACACCCGCACGTGAGAGGCGACCATGATCAACTTGTTTCAGCCCCAAGTCGGGGCGGAGGAACTCGACGCGGTCGCCGGGGTGTTCCACGACCGCAGGCTCGGCAGCGGACGGCGCACCGAGGCCTTCGAGACGGCCTTCGCCGAGCACCTGGGCATCGAGCCCGGCCACGTCGTGTTCACCAGCTCCGGCACGACCGCCCTGCACCTGGCCGTCGAGACCCTCGACCTCCAGGAGGGCGACGAGGTCGTGCTGCCCTCCCTCGGCCTGCCCGCCACCGCCGAGGCCGTGGCCGCGCGCGGCGGCCGCCCCGTCTTCTGCGACGTCGACCGCCGCACCCTCAACCCGTCCCTGGAGGACGTCGAGGCCGCCCTCACCGACCGCACCCGCGCGGTCCTCTTCCTCCACTACGGCGGACGCGCCGGCGACATCGTCCGCATCGCCGCACGCTGCCGGGAACTGGGCCTGGCCCTGATCGAGGACGGCGCCTGCTCCGTCGCCTCCCGCGTCGACGGCCTGCCCGCCGGCACCTTCGGCGACCTCGCCGTGTGGAGCTTCGACCCCGGCCGGGTCCTGGTCACCGGCGACGGCGGCATGGTCTACGCGAAGGACCCCGAACGGGCCGCCCGCACCCGCCTGCTCGCCCGCCGCGGCCTGGTCCGCGCCAGCGGCTTCGGCCACGCCACCCTGCCCGGCGAACCGGACCTGCCCGAGTACGGGCGCGGCATCGCCGGCAACGACCTGACCGCCGCCATCGGCTCCGTCCAGCTGCGCCGCCTCCCCGAGATGGTGGAGCGGCGCCGCGAGATCGCCGCCCGCTACGACCGCGAACTGGCCGGCACCGACGGGCTGCTGACGCCCCCGCCGCTGCCCGAGGGCCACGAGTCCACGGACTGCCTGTACTGGGTGCAGCTCGACCCCGCCATCAGGGACGGGGTCGTCGCCGACCTGCTGGCCCAGGAGATCTACACGACCTCCCACCACGCGCCCCTGCACCGGTTCCCGGCCGACGGAGACGGAGAGCCGCCGGCGGCCGCACTGCCCTCCTGCGACTGGGCGGTGGACCGCACCGTGCGCCTGCCCCTGCACCCCGGCCTCAGCGACGCGGACGTCACCACCGTCATCGACGCGCTGCTCGGATCCGTGCGCTCCCGGCTCGCCGCCGGTACCGACGAAGGACTCACCGTGAAGGACACCCCATGAACCGACGCGTCGTCATCACCGGGATCGGCGTGGTCGCACCCGGGGGAGTGGGCACCAAGGCGTACTGGGCCCGGCTCACCTCCGGGCGGACCGCGACCCGCGCCATCAGCCTCTTCGACGCCACCGGCTTCCGCTCGCGGATAGCCGCCGAGGCCGACTTCGACCCGCTCGCCCACGGGTTCACCCCCGCCGAGGCCGCCCGCCTCGACCGGGCCGCCCAGTTCGCGCTGGTCAGCGCCGACGAGGCGGTCCGCGACAGCGGGCTCGACACCGCGGCCCTGGACCCCACGCGCACCGGTGTCACCCTGGGCAGCGCGGTGGGCTGCACCACCGGCCTGGACAACGAGTACAACGCGGTGAGCGCCGGCGGCTCCACCTGGCAGGTGGACCACACCCTCGCCGTGCCCCACCTGTTCGACTACTTCGTGCCCAGCTCGATGGCGGCCGAGGTGGCCTGGCGGGTCGGCGCCCAGGGCCCCGTCTCCATGGTCTCCACCGGCTGCACCTCCGGCCTGGACTCCATCGGCCACGCCGTGGAACTGATCCGCGAGGGCAGCGCCGACGTGATGGTCACCGGCGCCACCGAGGCCCCGATCTCCCCCATCACCGTGGCCTGCTTCGACGCCATCAAGGCCACCTCGCCCAGCAACGACCACCCGGAGACCGCCTCCCGGCCCTTCGACGCCACCCGCAACGGGTTCGTCCTCGGCGAGGGCTCCGCGATCCTCGTCCTGGAGGAGCTGGAGAGCGCCCGCCGCCGCGGCGCCCACGTCTACGCCGAGATCGCCGGCTTCGCCAGCCGCGGCAACGCCTACCACATGACCGGCCTCAAGGCCGAGGGCCGCGAGATGGCCGAGGCCATCACCGTCGCCCTCGACGAGGCCCG
Source organism: Streptomyces sp. NPDC058157 (assembly GCF_042884105.1). Lineage (NCBI taxonomy): Bacteria > Bacillati > Actinomycetota > Actinomycetes > Kitasatosporales > Streptomycetaceae > Streptomyces > Streptomyces sp. NPDC058157. Next base: position 7,576 of record NZ_JBHVUQ010000089.1, on the reverse strand, counting down.
CCTGCCCGCCACCGCCGTCGACTACGTCAACGCGCACGGCTCCGGCACCAAGCAGAACGACCGGCACGAGACCGCCGCCTTCAAGCGCAGCCTCGGACAGCACGCCTACGACACCCCGGTCAGCTCCATCAAGTCGATGATCGGGCACTCGCTCGGCGCCATCGGCTCCCTGGAGGTGGCCGCCAGCGCCCTGGCCATCGAGCACAACACCGTCCCGCCGACGGCCAACCTGCACCACCCCGACCCGGGCTGCGACCTGGACTACATCCCGCTGACCGCGCGCGAGCACCGCACGGACACCGTCCTCAGCGTCGGCAGCGGCTTCGGCGGCTTCCAGAGCGCCATGATCCTCACCCGCCCGCGCCTGGGAGCCGCCGCATGAGCACGCAGACCGCCGACGCCCCCGTGATGTCTTCGGCGGCCGCCTCCGCCGCGCCCGTGATCACCGGGATCGGCGTCGCCGCCCCGAACGGCCTGGGCACCGAGGCCTGGTGGAGCGCCGTCCTGCGCGGCGAGAGCGGCATCCGCCCGGTCACCCGCTTCGACGCCGGCCAGTACCCGGCGAAGCTGGCCGGCGAGGTCCAGGGCTTCGACGCCGCCGAGCACCTGCCCGGCCGGCTGCTGCCGCAGACCGACCAGGTGACCCGGCTCGCCCTCACCGCCGCCGACGAGGCCCTCGCCGACGCCGGCGTGGACCCGGCCCAGCTGCCCGACTACGCGGCCGGGGTGATCACCGCCAGCTCGGCCGGCGGCTACGAGTTCGGCCAGCGCGAGCTCCAGGCCCTGTGGAGCAAGGGCGGCCAGTACGTCAGCGCCTACCAGTCCTTCGCCTGGTTCTACGCCGTCAACAGCGGCCAGATCTCCATCCGCAACGGGATGCGCGGCCCCAACAGCGTCCTGGTCAGCGAGCAGGCCGGCGGGCTCGACGCGGTGGCCCAGGCCCGCCGCCAGCTCCGCAAGGGCATCCGCCTCGTCGTCACCGGCGGCATGGACTCCTCCCTCTGCCCCTGGGGCTGGGCCGCCCACCTGGCCTCCGGCGAGCTGAGCACCGCCGAGGACCCCGCGCGCGCCTACCTGCCCTTCTCCGCGGAGGCCGGCGGGCACGTGGTCGGCGAGGGCGGGGCCCTGCTCGTCCTGGAGGACGCCGAAGCCGCCCGCGAGCGCGGGGCCCGGCCCTACGGGGAGGTCGCCGGGTACGCGGCCACCTTCGACCCGCCGCCCGGCTCGGGCGCCCCCTCCCGGCTGCGCGACGCCGCCGCGCTGGCCCTGCGCGAGGCCGGGCTGGCCCCCGCCGACGTGGACGTGGTCTTCGCCGACGCGGCCGGGCGGCGCGAGGCCGACCGCGCCGAGGCCGAGGCCCTCGCGGAGATCTTCGGGGCGCACGGGGTCCCCGTGACCGCGCCCAAGACCATGACGGGCCGGCTCGCCGCGGGCGGCGCCTCCCTCGACCTGGCCGCGGCCCTGCTCTCGCTGCGCGACGGGGTGATCCCGCCGACCGTGCACGCCGGGCCGCCCGCCGCGGACTGTCCCGTCGACCTCGTGACGGAGGTGCGCCGGCCCGCCCGGCTGCGCACGGCGCTGGTGCTGGCACGGGGCCGGGGCGGCTTCAACGCGGCCATGGTGGTCCGGGGACGGTGAGCGGCGACGGCGGCGGGCCCCGGATGCAGGAGGTGGCCGAGCACGTCTGGGCCTACCTCCAGCCCGACGGCGGCTGGTGCCTGAACAACGCGGGGCTGATCGCCCCGGACGGCGGCCGGCCCGTACTGGTCGACACGGCCGCCACCGAAGCCCGTACCCGGGCCCTGGGGGAGGCGGTCGCCCGGATCACCCCGCACGCCCCGCGCTTCGTGGTGAACACCCATGCGCACGGCGACCACACGTTCGGGAACCGGTTCTTCGCCGACCGGGCCCTGGTCGTCGCCCACGAGGCCGCGCGCGCCGAGATGGCCCTGGCCGGACTGCACCTGACCCGGCTGTGGCCGGACGTCCCCTGGGGGGAGGTCCGCGTGGAACTGCCCGGGCTGACCTTCCGCGACCGGCTCACCCTGCACCCCGGGGACTTCCCCGTCGAACTGCTCCACCCGGGCACCGCCCACACCGTCGGGGACACGGTGGTCTGGCTGCCGCGGCAGCGGGTGCTGTTCACCGGGGACATCGTGATGTCCGGCGCCACGCCGTTCTGCCTGACCGGCTCGGTCTCCGGCTCCCTCGCCGCCGTCGAGCGGCTGCGCGCCCTCGGCCCGCGGACCGTCGTCGCCGGACACGGGCCGGTCGGCGGCCCCGAACTGCTCGACGCCACCGCCGGCTACCTGCACCTGCTGCAACGGCTGGCCGCCGAGGGCCTCGCGGCGGGGCTGACCCCGCTGGAGGCCGCGCGGGAGGCCGACCTCGGCCCGTACGCGGAGCTCCTCGACACCGAGCGGCTCGTGCCCAACCTGCACCGCGCCTACGCGGAGGCGCGGGGCGCGGAACCGGGACACCGGCTCGACGTGGAGGCGATGTTCTGCGAGATGGTCGAGTACCACGGCGGACTGCCCGCCTGCGCCGCCTGAGGACAGGCGGCGCGGACGGGCAGTCGGGGGCCGTGGGGTACGGGCCCGCTAGTCGGTGCCGGACTCCATCGCGGCGCGGTCCAGCAGCGCCTCGTCCGCGGAGACCTCGCCGCGCGAGGCGATGGCCTCGGCGCCGCCCTCCGGCATCTCCGGCATGGTGCCGATCAGCCCGGTCGCGGCCGCCTGGGCGGCGCCGACGGCGGGGCTGCCGCTGCCGATCAGGCCGAGCACCGCGTACTGCTCCAGCTTGGCGCGGGAGTCGGCGATGTCGAGGTTGCGCATGGTCAGCTGGCCGATGCGGTCCACCGGGCCGAAGGCCGAGTCCTCGGTGCGCTCCATGGACAGCTTGTCCGGGTGGTAGCTGAAGGCCGGGCCCTGGGTGTCGAGGATCGAGTAGTCCTCGCCGCGCCGCAGCCGCAGGGTCACCTCGCCGGTGACGGCCGCGCCGACCCAGCGCTGGAGGGACTCGCGGACCATCAGGGCCTGCGGGTCCAGCCAGCGGCCCTCGTACATGAGCCGGCCGAGGCGGCGGCCCTCGTTGTGGTACTGGGCGAGGGTGTCCTCGTTGTGGATGGCGTTGACCAGGCGCTCGTAGGCGGCGTGCAGCAGGGCCATGCCGGGGGCCTCGTAGATGCCGCGGCTCTTGGCCTCGATGATCCGGTTCTCGATCTGGTCGGACATGCCCAGGCCGTGCCGGCCGCCGATGGCGTTGGCCTCCATGACCAGGTCGACGGCGGAGGCGAACTGCTTGCCGTTGATCGTGACGGGACGGCCCTGCTCGAAGCCGATGGTCACGTCCTCGGTGTCGATCTCGACCGAGGGGTCCCAGAAGCGGACGCCCATGATCGGCTCGACGGTCTCCAGGCCGGTGTCCAGGTGCTCCAGGGTCTTGGCCTCGTGGGTGGCGCCCCAGATGTTGGCGTCGGTGGAGTACGCCTTCTCCGTGCTGTCCCGGTAGGGGAGGCCGTGGGCCAGCAGCCACTCCGACATCTCCTTGCGGCCGCCGAGCTCGGTCACGAAGGCCGCGTCGAGCCAGGGCTTGTAGATCCGCAGGTGCGGGTTGGCGAGCAGGCCGTAGCGGTAGAACCGCTCGATGTCGTTGCCCTTGAAGGTCGAGCCGTCGCCCCAGATCTGGACGTCGTCCTCGAGCATCGCGCGGACCAGCAGGGTGCCGGTGACGGCGCGGCCGAGCGGGGTGGTGTTGAAGTAGGCGCGGCCGCCGGAGCGGATGTGGAACGCGCCGCAGGTCAGCGCGGCCAGGCCCTCCTCGACCAGTGCCGCGCGGCAGTCGACCAGACGCGCGAGCTCGGCGCCGTAGGCCTGGGCGCGCCCGGGCACCGAGGCGATGTCGGGCTCGTCGTACTGGCCGATGTCGGCGGTGTAGGTGCACGGGACGGCGCCCTTGTCGCGCATCCACGCGACCGCGACGGAGGTGTCGAGTCCGCCGGAGAAGGCGATGCCGACGCGCTCGCCGACGGGAAGGGAGGTGAGGACCTTAGACATGGGATGAGTATGCAGAACGATGCATGTTCATGCAAGTGGAGGGGGGTCTGTCGCTAACGGCGTTAACGGCGTTAACGGCGTCAACGGCTTTGAAGCCGTCGGCGCCGTCGGAGCCGTCAGTGGAGCCGTCAGCGGGGCCGGAAGCGGTTGATCGCCTCCAGGTGCCGCGCGCGCAGCTCGTGGTCGCGTACGCCAAGGCCCTCCTCGGGGGCGAGGGCGAGGACGCCGACCTTGCCCTGGTGGAGGTTGCGGTGGACGTCGTAGGCGGCCTGGCCGGTCTGCTCCAGCGGGTACACCTTCGACAGGGTGGGGTGGATCCTGCCCTTGGCGACCAGCCGGTTCGCCTCCCACGCCTCGCGGTAGTTCGCGAAGTGCGAGCCGATGATCCGTTTGAGGGACATCCACAGGTAGCGGTTGTCGTACTCGTGCACGAACCCCGAGGTGGAGGCGCACGTGGTGATCGTGCCGCCCTTGCGGGTGGCGTACACCGACGCGCCGAAGGTCTCGCGGCCCGGGTGCTCGAAGACGATGTCCACGTCCTCGCCGCCGGTCAGCTCCCGGATGCGCTTGCCGAAGCGCTTCCACTCCCCGGGGTCCTGCGTCCGCTCGTCCTTCCAGAACCGGTACCCCTCGGCGCTCCGGTCGACGACCGCCTCGGCGCCCATCGCCCGGCAGATCTCCGCCTTCTCCGGGGAGGAGACCACACAGACAGGGTTCGCGCCGCCGGCCAGCGCCAGCTGGGTCGCGTACGAGCCCAGACCGCCGCTGGCGCCCCAGATCAGGACGTTGTCGCCCTGCTTCATCCCGGCGCCGTTGCGGGACACCAGCTGGCGGTAGGCCGTGGAGTTCACCAGACCCGGACTCGCGGCCTCCTCCCAGGTCAGGTGCTCCGGCTTGGGCATCAGCTGGTTGGACTTCACGAGGGCCAGCTCCGCCAGGCCGCCGAAGTTGGTCTCGAAGCCCCAGATCCGCTGCTCCGGATCGAGCATCGTGTCGTCGTGCCCGTCGGCGGACTCCAGCTCCACCGACAGGCAGTGCGCCACCACCCGGTCGCCCGCCTTCCACCGGTTCACCCCGGGACCCGTGCGCAGCACCACCCCCGCCAGGTCCGAGCCCAGCACGTGGTACGGGAGGTCGTGGCGGCGGGTGAGCTCCGAGAGGCGGCCGTAGCGCTCCAGGAAACCGAAGGTCGGCAGCGGCTCGAAGATCGAGCTCCAGACGGTGTTGTAGTTGATCGCGCTCGCCATCACCGCGACCAGCGCCTCGCCCGGACCCGGCTCCGGCGTCGGCACCTCCCGCAGGTGCAGGGACTTGCGGGGGTCCTTCTCCGCCGAGGCCATTCCCGCGAACATGTCCGTCTCGTCCCGGAGCACCACGTTGCCCCGGTACGCCTCCGGCAGCGCGAGCGCCCCGTAGTCCTCGGGGCGGGCGTCCTCGGAGAGCAGGGCCTCGACGATCTGGTCCACGTGACTTCCCTTGCGACGGAGGGATGCGGCGGCGCCGGACGTGCGGGTCCACCGGAGCGCGTGCCCGCAGGCTCCGCCCCGGGCGTCGAAGACCGCCGGAGGAACGCTCGACGGCGGCGGAATCGAGCGGCCTTCGAAGCGTCCTCAACCGGAGGTGCGGACCGTGATGCGTCGGGATCAGCGATCAGGGATCCGGAGATCCAGCGATCAGCCCGACCAGGAGGACGCGCCGTGCCGATCTACCGCCTCAGCCGCCGCACGCAACCGACCCGCCGCAGGGAGCTGCCGCTCGACGGACTGCTGCGCCGGGCCGCGGAACGCGACCCCGCCGCCTGTGCGTTCCGCTCCCCCCACGGTACGCGGACCTTCGCCGAACTCGACGCGCGGGCCGACCGGTTCGCCGCCTACCTCGAACACGCCCTCGGTCGGCGCGGGGCCCGCGTCGGGGTCGCCAACACCCTCGACGAGGACTTCGCCGCCGCCTACTACGGCACCATCCGCAGCGGCAACACCGTCGTCCTCCTCAACCCCCTGATCCGGGCCGCCGGACTGCGTCGCGTCTGCGAACTGGCCGACGTCGAGATCGCCTTCCTGCCGACCGCCGCCGCCGAGCAGCTCGTCAAGACCGCCGACCGGCTGCCCCTGCTGCGCGAGATCGTCGTCACCGACGCGCCCGACGGGATCGTGCCCGCCGACGCCGTGCCGCTGTCCGTCGCCCTGGGCCGCGCCCCGCAGCCCGGGCCGCGTACGTCCGGCGTGCTCTCCGGTGTCTCGCTCGACGCCCCCTCCGGCGCCCTCTTCGACGTCTCCTCCGAGGTCTCCCCCGACGTCTCCTTCGACCCGAACGCCGTGGTGTGCGTGCAGTTCACCACCGGGACGACCGGCCGGCCCAAGGGCGTCCGGCTGACCCACCGCAACCTGCTCGCCAACGCCGCCCAGACGGCCGCCGCCCACCGGCTCGACTCCGGCTCGGTGATCGTCAACCACCTGCCGCTCTACCAGCCGATGCACCTCAACTCGGCCGTCCTCGCGGGCGCCTGCCAGGTCCTGTGCCCCGCCCCGCGCCCCGCGGCCGCCCTCGCCCTGGCCGCCCGGACCGGCGCCACCCACCTCTACAGCCTGCCCGCCCGGCTGCACCAGCTCGCCGCCGACCTGCGCCACGGCGAACGCGCGGGCGCCGCCGAACTGCCCGGCTTCCCCCTGCCCGCCCCGCCCGCCCTCGACCGGCTCACCGCCGTCCTCTCCGGCGGCAGCGCCCTCGCCCCCGCCGACGCCCGGCTGCTCTCCGACCGGCTCGGCGTCCCCGTCCTCCAGGGGTACGGCCTGGTCGAACTCGCCCCGCTCACCCACTCCCAGCGGCCCGGCGAGGACCTCTCCGGCACCGGCTCCGTGGGCACCCCCGTCCCCGGCACCGCCTGCCGCGTCGTGCACCCCGGCACCGGCCTCCCGCTCGGCCCCGGCGAGACCGGCGAGGTGCAGCTGAGCGGGCCCCAGCTGATGGCCGGCTACCTCGGGGAGAACGGGCCCGCCGCCGGGGAGGACGGCTGGTTCTCCACCCAGGACGTCGGCCGCATCGGCCCCGACGGGGAGCTGTACCTCGTCGACCGCCTCGACGACGTCTTCTCCTACGACGGCGAACTCGTCTCGCCCACCGCCGTCGAATCCGTCCTCGCCGCCGACCCCCGGGTCGCCGACTGCGTCGTCGTCGGCTGGCCCGACCCGGTCCACGGCGCCGTCGTCTGGCTCGGGCTCGTGCTGCACGAGCCGATCGCGCCCGGGCTGCTCGACGTCCTCGACTCCATCGTGGAGACCGCCAACGGACGGCTCGGCCCGCACGAGCAGATCCGGCGCGTCGAGGTCCTCGGCGCCGTGCCGCGCACCCCCGCCGGCAAGCCCGAGCGGCGCTCCCTGCGCCGCGAACTGCACCACCGGGCGGAGGCCGAAGCCTCCGTCTGAGCCTCCCCCCCGTTACCGTCTTCGTGGCTCCGCAATGGGGCCTCCGGCCTTCGGACCCGGCATGACTTCCCCCTCCTGTTGAAGTTGATGATCCGGGGG
>NZ_JBHVUQ010000088.1:26678-30427 GCF_042884105.1 Streptomyces sp. NPDC058157 | reverse complement strand
CCGCCCCGCGCCCCCGCGGGGGGGGGGGGGGCGCGCTGACTAGGGGCCGGGCCCCCCCGAACGGGGGGGGGGGGGGGGGGGCCGCCGGGCCGGACCGGGTTGCCGTGCGCCCCGGGGGGTTTGGGGCGGACGGCCGTCCGATCGGAGAGGAGTGTGCGCGAACGCATGCCCAGTACGGCGCTGGGGAAGCCCTGTACCGGTTTCGCCCCCGGTTGCCCGGGAGCGGTCTGTCTCACTCATCTGCAGAAACCGTACGGCAGCCGAGGGGGGACCGACAGCAGGAACGGCCTCTTGTCATCGGCCCCCCACAGCTTCTTCACAGTGCCCGACCGTTACCGGCGGTACCGGCGGGCTCCTGTGTTCGGTGGTTCGCTCAGACGTCCGTGCCGATGGCCGCGAACGCCGCCTCGATCAGGTCCAGGCCCTCGTTCAGCAGCTCGTCGCTGATGACCAGCGGCGGCAGGAAGCGGAGCACGTTGCCGTAGGTGCCGCAGGTGAGGACGAGCAGGCCCTCGGCGTGGCAGGCCTTGGCGAGCGCGCCGGCCGCCTCCGGGAACGGGGTCTTGGACGCCGGGTCCTTTACGAGCTCGATCGCGATCATGGCGCCGCGGCCGCGGATGTCGCCGATGATGTCGTACTTCTCCTGCATCGCGGAGAGACGCGACTTCATGATGGACTCGATGTTCTTCGCCTTGGCGTTGAGGTCGAGCTCCTTCATGGTCTCGATGGAGCCGAGCGCACCGGCGCAGGCCACCGGGTTGCCGCCGTAGGTGCCGCCGAGGCCGCCCGCGTGCGCGGCGTCCATGATCTCGGCGCGGCCCGTCACGGCGGCGAGCGGCAGACCGCCCGCGATGCCCTTGGCGGTGGTGATCAGGTCCGGGACGATGCCCTCGTCCTCACACGCGAACCACTGGCCGGTGCGGCAGAAGCCGGACTGGATCTCGTCGGCGACGAAGACGATGCCGTTCTCGTTGGCGAACTTCACGATCGAGGGCAGGAAGCCCTTGGCCGGCTCGATGAAGCCGCCCTCGCCGAGGACCGGCTCGATGATGATCGCGGCGACGTTCTCGGCGCCGATCTGCTTGGTGATCTGGTCGATCGCCTGGGCGGCGGCCTCGGGGCCGCAGTTCTCGGCACCGGTGGGCCAGCGGTAGCCGTAGGCGACCGGGACGCGGTAGACCTCGGGGGCGAACGGGCCGAAGCCGTGCTTGTACGGCATGTTCTTCGCCGTCAGCGCCATCGTGAGGTTGGTGCGGCCGTGGTAGCCGTGGTCGAAGACGACGACGGCCTGGCGCTTGGTGTACGCACGGGCGATCTTGACGGCGTTCTCGACGGCCTCGGCGCCCGAGTTGAACAGGGCCGACTTCTTGGCGTGGGTGCCCGGGGTCAGCTCGGCGAGGGCCTCGCAGACCTCGACGTAGCCCTCGTAGGGGGTGACCATGAAGCAGGTGTGGGTGAAGTCGGCGAGCTGCGCGGAAGCGCGGCGCACGACGGCCTCGGCGGAGGCGCCGACGGAGGTCACGGCGATGCCGGAGCCGAAGTCGATCAGGCGGTTGCCGTCGACGTCCTCGATGATGCCGCCGCCCGCGCGGGCGGTGAAGACGGGCAGCACGGAGCCCACGCCGCCGGCCACCGTCTGCAGACGGCGCGCCTGCAGCTCCTGCGACTTCGGGCCGGGGATCGCGGTGACGATCTTGCGCTCCTGCGGAACAGCGGTCATAGAGGGCTCCTGGGGGTGTTTTCGGACGCACTTGTGTCTTTGTCCGCAGGCTAGGCCCGGGGGAGGGGGTAAGGCATGCTCCGTTAGGGAGTGGTGCCCGCGTGTCCTTGTCCGTGGCGGCCATAGGGAGGACGCGGCGCGGGGGCCGTGGATCCCGCCGGGGTGCGGGCCCAAGTGGCGGGCCGGGCACTAGATTGAGCGCCGCGGCGTTACAGGGACGGCATCGCACGGCAGGGGGCAGGGGTTCATGGACAGCGAGGGCACCAACGACGGACGGGCGACCCGTGCGGGGCACGTCCCCCGCCCGGCCGCACCCGCCCAGGCCCCGCCGAAGCCACGGCACGCGCCGACGGTCGGATCCCCGCTGGCGGACTGGCTCCGCACGCCGCGCCCGCAGGCGGAACCGGGGGTGTGGCGGTTCGGGTACGTGCCGCGCAAGGGGGGCGACGCGGATCCCGTCAGCGACCGGTCGCTGCTGAGCGGGGCGGTCATCTCGTTTCTGGCGTGCGTGCTGGTGTGGTCCCTGATCACCAACCGCTACATCCCGTACGTAGACGTTCCGGTGCGGCTCTTCACTCCCGACGACTGGTGGAAGCCGCTGGGCGGGGGGCCCGTCGACGGCCGGGGCGAGGCCGCGTTGCAGGTGTACGTGATCCTGCTGACGGCCGCGCTGGTGATGTGGTTCAGCCGCCTCGGTTCCTGGGGCCTGGCCTTCGAACGGCTCGTAGCGGCGCGCGGCCCCCGGGCCCGCGTGGCGGGGGCCACGGCCGGAGCCCTGTTCGTGGGGCTGCTGATCTGGAACGGGACCATTCCGATCGCCGACCTCCTCGGCACCCACTACGACCTGCAGGCCCTGAGCAAGGGCGAACAGATGGCGCTGACCGCGGTCGTTTACCCCGTAGCCCTTGCCCCGGTCGTCGTCTTCTTCACCCGCCTCGCGCTCAAGCCCGCCCCCGACGCCCGCCCCAAGACCGCTCAGGCACCGGCGGAGACGCCCGCCGCCGACCCCGCCGAGTGGTCCGAGGTGCGGGAGGCCGGGCTCGGGGATGTGGCCGGGCGGCTTGGGGGGGAGGTGTTCGGGGGGCGGATGAACGACGTGGACTACGCGCGGATCCGGCGGGCCTGGGAGACCGTGCGGGCCGACCCCGCCCGGCTGCCCGCCTTCGCCGACGCCGTCCGCGCCCAGGGCGCCGCCGCCTGCGTCCACCCCTCCGGCGACCGCGACCTGCCGGTCCGCGCCGCCCGGCACGACCTCCTCGCCCGCCAGGTGCTCCTCGGCACCGTCGAGGACGGCGAGCGCAACCCGTACGCCCGCCGCGGCACCGGCCTCGCCCTCGGCCCCGACGTGCTCGGCACCTCCCTGCTCGCCGTCGGCCCCTCCGGCAGCGGCAAGACGGCCCGCCTCGTGCGGCCCGTCGTGGAGTCCCTGGCGCTCCAGGCGCTGGCCGGCCAGGCCGCCGTCATCGCCGTCGGCGCCGCCGGGTCCCCGCTCGGCCCCGACGAGGCGTACGACATCGTGGTCCGCGTCGGCGACCCCGACTCCGTCCACGACCTCGACCTCTACGGCGGCACCGGCGACTGCGACGAGGCCGCCGCCCTGCTCGCCGAGGCCCTCGTCGCCGACGTCCCCGGCGCCGACGTACGCCGCGCCGCGACCGCCCTCGCCCAGGTGCTCGGCCCGTTCCGCGCCGCGCACGGCCGCTTCCCCGCCGTGCCCGAGCTGCGCGAGCTACTCGACGGGGTGCCCACCGCCGTCACCTCCCTGCGCCAGGCCCTGGAGGGCGCCGGGCAGCAGGCGATGCTCCGCGAGCTCGACGCGCGCGAGCGCCAGTACGGGGCCCACGGCGACCCCGGCCCGGCCCTCGCCGACCGGATCGCCCTGCTCGACCGGCCCGCCTTCGCCGGCTTCTTCGACACCACCGGACGCGCCCGGCCCTTCTCCCTGCGCACCCTCGAACACCCCGTCCGGGGGGAACGAGCGGATCCGCTTCTACTCCGGCTGGCGGCGACGGGCAGAGAAGACCCGAAC
>NZ_JBHVUQ010000088.1:0-26668 GCF_042884105.1 Streptomyces sp. NPDC058157 | reverse complement strand
CCCTCGAACACCCCGTCCGGGTCCGCGTGGACCTGCCCGAACGCGGGCACGCCGAGGCCTCCCGGATGCTGGCCCGGCTGCTGCTCGCCCAGTTCAACGCCTCCGTCGCCGCCCGCACCGACCGCTCCCTGTTCGCCTTCCTCGCCCTCGACGACGCCTCCCACACCCTGACCCCGGAGACCGTCAGGGGACTCCAGCGGCTGCGCTCGGTGAACGCCGGGGTCCTGCTCGCGCTGCGCTCGCTGGACGACGTACCGGAGGCCCTGCGTACCCCGCTGCTCGGCGCGGTCGGCTGCCGGATGGCGTTCTCCGGGGTGACCACCTGGGACGGGCAGCGCTTCGCCGACGCCTGGGGCACCGAATGGGTCGAGACCCGCGACGTCACCCACCGGACCGTCTTCGCCGACCAGCCGCTGACCCGGGCCATCCACGCCTTCCGCAAGATGGTCACCGGAAAGGCCGTGACCACGGACGCGGTCACCGTGCGCCAGGTGGAGCGCGAGCGCTGGTCCGCCTCCGAGCTGGCCCACGCCGTACCGCCCGGGTGCGCGGTGCTGTCCCTCACCTCCGTCCGGGGGGAACGAGCGGCTCCGCTTCTACTCCGGCTGGCCGCGACGGGCTGAGCAGACCCGTACGGGGTGGCAGAATCGAGAGGGGTCGTTCATACGACTTGGAGAAGTCCCCGGACCGGGGGAGCCCAGGATCGAGGACGCCCCTCCCGCCCCCGCTCACTGCCCGCCCCCGCTCACTGCCCTCCCCCCCCGAAGGCCCCTGGTACCCGATGCCGCTCACCCTCGCCTCGCTCGTCCAGCACTCGGCGCTCAAGCTCAGCGTCCGGGCGGGGGAGAGCCGCCTCGACACCCCCGTGCGCTGGGCCCACGTCAGCGAGCTCGCCGACCCCGTCCCCTACATGGAGGGCGGCGAGCTGCTGCTCGTCACCGCCATGAAGCTGGACGCCGAGGACCCCGAGGAGATGCGCCGCTACGTACGGCGCCTCGCGGCCGCCGGGGTCGTCGGCATCGGCTTCGCCGTCGGCGTCAACTACGACGCCGTGCCCGAGGCGCTGGTCCAGGCCGCCCGGGAGGAGGACCTGCCGCTGCTGGAGGTACCCCGGCGCACCCCGTTCCTCGCCATCAGCAAGGCCGTCTCCGCGGCCCTCGCGGCCGACCAGTACCGGGCGGTGACCGCCGGGTTCGAGGCGCAGCGGGAGCTGACCCGGGCCGCGCTGTCCTCCGACGGCCCGGGCGACCTGCTGGCGAAGCTGGCGGCCCACGTGCACGGATGGGCCGCGCTGTACGACACCTCCGGCGCCGTCGTCGCGGCCGCCCCCGACTGGGCGGCGCGCCGGGCCGCCCGGCTCACCCCGGACGTGGAACGGCTGCGCGAGCGGCCGGCGCCGGCGAGTGCGGTGGTGGGCGGGGCCGAGGACCGGGTCGAGCTCCAGTCGCTGGGCACCGGCCGGCGGGCCCGCGGCGCGCTCGCCGTGGGTACGGCGGCCCCGCTGGGCACCGCCGAGCGGTACGCGGTGCACTCCGCGGTCGCCCTGCTGACCCTGACCACGGAGCGCTCGCGGTCCCTGCACGACGCGGAGTCCCGGCTGGGCGCGGCGGTGCTGCGGATGCTGCTGGAGGGGGAGCCCGAGCACGCCCGGGCGGTCGCCGGGGACCTGTACGGGGCGCTGCTGGAGGCGCCGTTCCGGATCCTCGTCGCGGAACCGGCCCTGCCGGGGACGGCCCAGCCGGAGGGGCTGGCGCTGCTGGCCGACACCCTGGAGTCGGCGGCCTCGCGGACCGGGGAGGCCCTGCTGGTGGTGCCGGAACCGGGACGGCTGGTGGTGCTGGCCGCCGACGGGGGAGCGGCCGTGCAGGCCTGCGCGGACCACGCGGAGGCGCTGGAGTCCCGGCGCGGGCGCGAGAGCGCCGGGCCGGAGCCGGACGAACTCGTCGTCGGCCTGTCGGCTCCCGCCGGGCCGGACGCGGTGGCGGCCGCCTTCAAGCAGGCCGACCAGGCACTGGCCGTGGCCCGGCGGCGGGGGCGTCCGCTGGTCGAGCACGAGGACCTCGCGGCGGGCTCCGTGCTGCCGCTGCTCGCCGACGAGGCGGTGCGGGCCTTCGCGGAGGGCACCCTGCGGGCGCTGCGCGAGCACGACGCGACGGGGCGGGGCGACCTGGTGGCCTCGCTCCAGGCCTGGCTCGCGCGGCACGGGCAGTGGGACGCCGCCGCCGCGGACCTGGGTGTGCACCGGCACACCCTGCGGTACCGGATGAAGCGGGTCGAGGAGATCCTCGGCCGCTCCCTCGACGACCCGGACGTCCGCATGGAGCTGTGGCTCGCCCTCAAGGCCAGCCCCGCCCACCGCTGACCCTCCGGGGACCGCCCCGCGCAGCGGCTCGTACGGGCAACAGTGACAAAGCGGCGCAGGCCGCGGGGGCGGCGCTCCAACGCGGCTAAACCACGAAAGCCCGGCGGAGTCCTACCGTGGTGGAGACAAGGACCGCCCCCAGCCACCGCTGGGAGGTGCCCCCAGCACACACCACCGAAGGGCCGGGATTCGCATGACTTCCACCCACGCCTTCTGGCTCGCCGGCCGCCAGGCCACCGGCGAGGACAGCTTCGACGTCCACAACCCGTGGGACGGCCGGCTCGTCGGCACCGTCAGCGTGCCCACCGACGCCCAGGTGGAAGAGGCCGTGGCCGCGGCGTACGCCGTGACGGCGGAGTTCTCCGCGACCCCCGCCCACGTACGCGCCGCCGCCCTGGACCACGTGTCCAAGCGCCTCACCGAGCGCACCGAGGAGATCGCCCAGCTGATCTCCGCCGAGAACGGCAAGCCGATCAAGTGGGCGCGCGGTGAGGTCGGCCGTGCGGTGTCCGTGTTCCGTTTCGCCGCCGAAGAGGCCCGCCGCTTCAACGGCGGAGAGGCCCAGCGCCTGGACACCGACGCCGGCGGCGTCGGCCGCCTGGCCCTGACCCGCCGCTTCGTCAAGGGCCCGGTCCTCGGCATTGCGCCGTTCAACTTCCCGCTGAACCTGTGCGCCCACAAGGTGGCCCCGGCCATCGCCGTCGGCGCGCCGATCATCCTGAAGCCGGCCCCGGCCACCCCGCTCTCCGGTCTGATCCTCGGCGAGCTGCTCGCCGAGACCGACCTCCCGGCCGGTTCCTGGTCGGTCCTGCCGGTCGCCAACGACAAGATGCCGGCCCTGGTCAAGGACGACCGCCTCCCGGTCATCTCCTTCACCGGCTCCGACACCGTCGGCTACGCCATCCAGCAGTCGGTGCCCCACAAGCACTGCACCCTGGAGCTCGGCGGCAACGCCGCGGCCGTGGTCCTCGCCGACTGGTCCTCCGACGCCGACCTCGACTGGGCCGCGACCCGTATCGCGACCTTCTCGAACTACCAGGCCGGCCAGTCCTGCATCTCCGTGCAGCGCGTGATCGCCGACGCCTCCGTCTACGACCGCCTCGTCGAGAAGGTCGTCGCGAAGGTCCAGGCCCAGGTCACCGGCGACCCGGCGGACGACGCCACCGACGTCGGCCCGCTGGTCTCCGAGGACGCCGCCAAGCGCGTCGAGTCCTGGGTGGACGAGGCCGTCTCCGCCGGCGCCAAGCTGCTCACCGGCGGCAAGCGCGACGGCGCCACGGTCGAGCCGACCGTCCTCGCCGAGGTCCCGGCCGGCGTCAAGCTGGCGACCGAGGAGGTCTTCGGCCCGGTCCTGACCATCACCCGCGTCGAGAACACCGACGAGGCCTTCGCCGCCGTCAACGACTCGAAGTTCGGCCTGCAGACCGGCGTCTTCACCCGCGACGTCCAGGTCGCCTTCCGCGCCCACCGCGAGCTCGAGGTCGGCGGTGTGATCATCGGCGACGCGCCGTCCTACCGCGCCGACCAGATGCCGTACGGCGGCGTCAAGCAGTCCGGCGTGGGCCGCGAGGGCGTGCGCTACGCGATGGACGACTACACCTACGAGCGCGTCCTGGTCCTCACGGGCCTCGACATCTGACCGACTCGTACGGTCCCAGACCGACGGCCGGAGCCTACTGTGCGGGGGCTCCGGCCGTCCCCCTTTTGCCACGCCCCCCGAATCCCGGGCCCCCGAAACGGGTACGACTCACAGGCAACCGTTCGGCAGCCCCCGATGCGGCGAGGTGAGGACCCGGATGTCGGCAACACAGCCCGTACAGCCCAAGGTGACCGAGCGCGAGGCACGGCAGGTCGCGGAAGCGGCCCGGGAGCAGGACTGGCGCAAACCCAGCTTCGCCAAGGAGCTCTTTCTCGGCCGTTTCCGGCTCGACCTGATCCACCCCCACCCGCTCCCCGCCGACGAGGACGTCCGGCGCGGCGAGGCCTTCCTCGCCCGGCTGCGGGAGTTCTGTGAGAACGAGATCGACGGGCAGCGCATCGAGCGCGAGGCCCGGATCCCCGACGAGACCGTGCGCGGGCTCAAGGAGCTCGGCGCCCTCGGCATGAAGATCAGCCCCGAGTACGGGGGCCTGGGCCTCACCCAGGTGTACTACAACAAGGCGCTCGCCCTCGTCGGCTCCGTCAGCCCGGCCATCGGCGCCCTGCTCTCCGCCCACCAGTCCATCGGTGTGCCCCAGCCGTTGAAGATGTTCGGCACCAAGGAGCAGAAGGACGCCTACCTGCCCCGCTGCGCCACCACGGCGATCAGCGCCTTCCTCCTCACCGAGCCGGACGTGGGCTCCGACCCGGCGCGGCTGGCCACGACCGCCGTCCCGGACCCCGAGGACCCCGACTCCTATCTCCTCGACGGGGTGAAGCTGTGGACCACCAACGGGGTGGTCGCCGACCTGCTCGTGGTGATGGCCCGGGTGCCGAAGGCCGAGGGTCACCGGGGCGGGATCACCGCCTTCGTCGTCGAGGCCGACTCGCCCGGCATCACCGTCGAGCACCGCAACGCCTTCATGGGCCTGCGCGGCCTGGAGAACGGCGTCACCCGCTTCCACCACGTCCGCGTCCCCGCCTCCCAGCGGATCGGCCCCGAGGGCGCCGGCCTCAAGATCGCGCTGACCACCCTCAACACCGGACGGCTCTCCCTGCCCGCCATGTGCGTCGGCGCCGGCAAGTGGTGCCTGAAGATCGCCCGCGAATGGTCCGGGGTCCGGGAGCAGTGGGGCAGGCCCGTCGCCCGGCACGAGGCGGTCGGCGCCAAGATCTCCTTCATCGCCGCCACCACCTTCGCCCTCGAAGCCGTGGTGGACCTCGCCTCCCAGATGGCCGACGAGGACCGCAACGACATCCGCATCGAGGCCGCCCTCGCCAAGCTCTACGGCTCCGAGATGGCCTGCCTGATGGCCGACGAGCTGGTCCAGATCCGCGGCGGACGGGGCTTCGAGACCGCCGAATCGCTGGCCGCCCGCGGGGAGCGGGCCGTGCCCGCCGAGCAGCTGCTGCGCGACCTGCGCATCAACCGGATCTTCGAGGGCTCCACCGAGATCATGCACCTGCTGATCGCCCGCGAGGCCGTCGACGCCCACCTCTCCGTCGCCGGCGACCTCATCGACCCCGACAAGGACCTCGGCGAGAAGGCGAAGGCGGGTGCCCGCGCGGCCGGCTTCTACGCCCGCTGGCTGCCCAGACTGGCCACCGGACCCGGCCAGGTCCCCGGCACCTACCGCGAGTTCCACCCGGCCGGCCACCCCGACCTCGCCACCCACCTGCGCTACGTCGAGCGCGGCGCCCGCAAACTCGCCCGCTCGACCTTCTACGCGATGTCCCGCTGGCAGGGCCGCATGGAGACCAAGCAGGGCTTCCTCGGGCGGATCGTCGACATCGGCGCCGAACTCTTCGCCATGAGCGCGGCCTGCGTGCGCGCCGAGCACCTGCGCGCCACCGGCGACCACGGCCGCGAGGCCTACCAGCTCGCCGACGCCTTCTGCCGCCAGTCCCGGCTGCGCGTCGAGGAGCTGTTCGGCCGCCTGTGGGCCAACACCGACGACCTCGACCACAAGGTCGTCCAGGGCGTCCTCTCCGGTACCTACACCTGGCTGGAGGAGGGCGTCCTCGACCCCTCCGGCGACGGCCCCTGGATCGCCGACGCCACCCCCGGCCCCTCCACGAGGAAAAACGTTCACCGTCCCCTGCGCTGACCTGCCATCATCGGCTTGTTCGGACGGATGTGCGAGCACGGGTACGAGCGCGAGGCGGACGAGGACGATGCCGACGGCCGAGGAGGACCGGGCCAGCAGACGGCTGGCCCGGTGCGTGGCGCACCTGCTGCGCCACGCACCGCACCACGTCGTCGCCGCCCTCCTCCACCGGCTCGACGAGCCCGTCCGCAAGTACCTGTGCCGCGACGAATGGCTGCCCGCCGCCGCCGTCACCCTGCTGCTGCGCCACGGCACCGACGCCGACCGGCACTACATCGCCCGCAACCCGCATGTCGTCGGCCGCCCCCTGCCCGGCCTGCCCGGCCCCGCCCGTTACGCCGCCCGGCCCGGGCCCTCCCCGGAACTGCTGGCCGACGTGGGCCCCGGCCCCTTCACCACCGACGGGCTGACCGCCCTGCTGCGCCGCCACGGCCGCCGCCCCCGGATCCCGCTCACCCTCCTGCGCATGCCGCACGACCTCGACCCCGCGCGGCTGCTGGACGAGCACTCCCGTGCCCCGCTGCCGGCCGGCGCCGTCGAAGCGCTGCTCCTCGCCGGCGGCCTCACCCGGACGGAGTGCCTCGCCCTGCTCGACGCCCGCGCCGGCCGGCCGTACGGGCGCCACTGGTACCGGCCCGCCGTCCGCGCCGTCCGCATGGGCCTGCTGACCTGCGACGAGCTCGTCGCCCACGTGGCCCCGGCCGCCCGCACCCTGCTGCTCGGCCACCTCCCCGTCACCCGCGGCCTGCGCTGGAGCCTGCCCGAACAGGCCGAGATGCAGTCGGCCGTGCACCGCGCCCTGCGCCCCCTGCTCGGCGAGGCCCCCCGGCTGTGGGCCGAACTGCCCCGCCGCGCAGCCGCCTTCCCCGGCACCCTGCCCGAGCTGGCCGCCGCCCTCGCCGCCGGCACCCCGGCCGCGCCCGGCGCCGTACGCCACGACCCGGCCCTGGCCCGCGCCGTACGCCACCTCGCGCCCGAGACGGCCCCCGCCGAGCCGTCCGGGGCCTGGGAACGCGAGCTGGCCCTCGTCAGCCTCGCCGTACCCATGGACACCGCCGCCGAGGACGTCCGCTGGGTCCGCGACTGCCTCGACCGCTCCCTGCTCACCGGCGCGGACGTCGTCCGCCACAAGGTCCCCGCCTGCTGGGCCCTG
This sequence comes from Streptomyces sp. NPDC058157, assembly GCF_042884105.1. Classification (NCBI taxonomy): domain Bacteria; kingdom Bacillati; phylum Actinomycetota; class Actinomycetes; order Kitasatosporales; family Streptomycetaceae; genus Streptomyces; species Streptomyces sp. NPDC058157. The sequence continues at coordinate 19,407 of NZ_JBHVUQ010000088.1, read as the reverse complement.
GACGAGGACCAGTGGCTCGGCGGCATCGGCCACCCCGACCGCCACGACCGGCCCGCCGCCGTCCTCGCCGCCCGCGCCGAGGCCGATCGGCTGTTCGACGCGGCCCTCGGCGACGACCCGGAGGCCTGGTGGCGCGCCGCCCGCGCCCTGCCCGACTTCGCCGGCACCCTCCCCGAACTCCTCGCCCGGGTCACGGACGGGGACTCCGTGTCCAAACGCCCCTGAGGAGCGGCAACAATGGGGGGCATGAGCGACAGTCCAGCCCCCCTCGCCGACCCGCACCTCCTCTTCGACGCCGCGGCCGGCCGCCGGGACATCGTCATCCTCGGGTCGACCGGGTCCATCGGCACCCAGGCCATCGACCTCGCCCTGCGCAACCCGGACCGCTTCCGGGTCACCGCGCTGTCCGCCGCGGGCGGCCGCACCGCCCTCCTGGCGGAGCAGGCCCGCACCCTGCGGGTGGAGACCGTGGCCGTCGCCCGCGAGGACGCCGTACCGGCCCTGAAGGAGGCGCTGAGCGCCGCGTACGGGCCCTCCGAGCCGCTGCCCGAGATCCTCGCCGGACCCGACGCGGCCGCCGACCTCGCCGCCTCGCCCTGCCACACCGTCCTCAACGGCATCACCGGCTCCATCGGCCTCGCGCCCACCCTCGCCGCGCTCCGCGCCGGCCGGACCCTCGCGCTGGCCAACAAGGAATCGCTGATCGTCGGCGGCCCCCTGGTCAAGGCCCTGGCCGCGCCCGGCCAGATCATCCCCGTGGACTCCGAGCACGCGGCCCTCTTCCAGGCCCTGGCCGCCGGCACCCGCGCCGACGTCCGCAAGCTGGTCGTCACCGCCTCCGGCGGCCCCTTCCGCGGCCGCACCCGCGCGGAGCTGGCCTCCGTCACCGTCCAGGACGCCCTCGCGCACCCGACCTGGGCCATGGGCCCGGTGATCACGGTCAACTCGGCCACCCTGGTCAACAAGGGTCTGGAGGTCATCGAGGCGCACCTGCTCTACGACATCCCGTTCGACCGCATCGAGGTCGTCGTCCACCCCCAGTCGTACGTGCACTCCATGGTCGAGTTCTCGGACGGCTCCACCCTCGCCCAGGCCACCCCGCCGGACATGCGCGGCCCCATCGCGATCGGTCTCGGCTGGCCCCAGCGGGTCCCCGACGCGGCCCCCGCCTTCGACTGGACCAAGGCCTCCACCTGGGAGTTCTTCCCCCTGGACACCGAGGCCTTCCCCTCGGTCGGCCTCGCCCGGCACGTGGGCACCCTGGGCGGCACCGCCCCCGCCGTGTTCAACGCCGCGAACGAGGAATGCGTCGAGGCCTTCCTCGCCGGCCGGCTGCCGTTCACAGCAATCATGGATACGGTCTCCGCAGTGGTCGATGAGCACGGGACGCCGCGGACGGGAACTTCCCTCACCGTCCAGGACGTCCTCGAAGCGGAGACCTGGGCCAGGGCCCGGGCACGGGAGATGGCGGCGCGGGCCGCCGTGGAGGCGGGCGCATGACGGCTTTGATGACGGTACTCGGGGTCGTGCTCTTCGCGTTCGGCCTGCTGGTCTCCATCGCCTGGCACGAGCTCGGCCACCTCTCCACGGCCAAGCTGTTCGGCATCCGGGTGCCGCAGTACATGGTCGGCTTCGGGCCGACCGTCTGGTCGCGCAAGAAGGGCGAGACCGAGTACGGCATCAAGGCCATCCCGATGGGCGGCTACATCCGCATGATCGGGATGTTCCCGCCCGGCGACGACGGCAAGGTCACCGCCCGCTCGACCTCGCCGTTCCGGTCGATGATCGAGGACGCCCGCTCGGCCGCGTACGAGGAGCTCCAGCCGGGCGACGAGAGCCGGCTGTTCTACACGCGCCGGCCCTGGAAGCGCGTCATCGTGATGTTCGCCGGACCGTTCATGAACCTGGTCCTGGCGGTGGCGATCTTCCTCACCACCCTGATGACCTTCGGGCTGAACACCCAGACCACCGTCGTCAGCTCGGTCTCCGACTGCGTCATCCAGCAGAGCGAGAAGCGCGACAAGTGCGCGGCCGGGGACCCGGCCGCCCCGGCCAAGGCCGCCGGACTCCAGGCACAGGACAAGATCGTCGCCTTCAACGGCCGCCCGGTCGGCGACTGGTCCGTCCTCCAGAAGGACATCCGCGCCACCACCGGCCCCGCCACGATCACCGTCGAGCGCGCCGGCAAGCGCCTCGACCTGCACGCCAACCTGATCGAGAACAAGGTCGCCAAGACCGACGCCGCGGGCCGCTACGTCAAGGACCAGTACGTCACCGCCGGCTTCCTCGGCTTCGCCCCCGCCGTCGGCTACGTCCCGCAGACCTTCGGCCAGTCCGTCGAGCGCATGGGCGAGATGATGGAGGCCGGCGTCCAGTCCCTCGTCGACCTCCCCGGCAAGGTCCCGGACCTGTGGAACGCCGCCTTCAACGGGGCCGAGCGCAAGCAGGACAGCCCCATGGGCGTCGTCGGCGCGGCCCGCGTGAGCAGCCAGATCTTCAACCTCGACATCCCCGCCCAGTACCAGCTGGTGTTCTTCCTCAACCTGCTGGCCGGGTTCAACCTGTCGCTGTTCCTGTTCAACATGCTCCCGCTGCTCCCGCTCGACGGCGGCCACATCGCCGGCGCCCTGTGGGAGTCCGTCCGCCGCACCGTGGCGAAGGTCTTCCGGCGCGCCGACCCCGGTCCCTTCGACGTGGCGAAGCTGATGCCCGCCGCGTACGTGGTCGCGGGCGTCTTCGTCTGCTTCACGCTGCTGGTGCTCGTCGCGGACGTGGTCAACCCGATCAAGATCAGTTAGCGCGGGAGCCGGGCACGCACCGTGCCCGGCTCCCTACGTTCGGGTGGCGCCGCCCCCTCGGATGCGTGGGGCACGCGCGCATTGGCGTAACCTCAAAGGCCGGAGCCCGCCGATCTCGGGACCTCGATCCACACCTTGGGGTTGCACAGCAGATGACTGCCATCTCTCTCGGAATGCCGTCCGTGCCGACGAAGCTTGCCGACCGCCGGGTCAGCCGCAAGATCCAGGTCGGCTCCGTGGCCGTCGGAGGCGACGCACCCGTCTCGGTGCAGTCGATGACCACCACCCGGACGTCCGACATCGGCGCCACGCTCCAGCAGATCGCCGAGCTGACCGCCTCCGGCTGCCAGATCGTCCGCGTCGCCTGCCCCACGCAGGACGACGCCGACGCGCTCGCCGTGATCGCCAAGAAGTCGCAGATCCCGGTCATCGCCGACATCCACTTCCAGCCCAAGTACGTGTTCGCCGCGATCGACGCCGGCTGCGCCGCCGTCCGCGTCAACCCGGGCAACATCAAGCAGTTCGACGACAAGGTCAAGGAGATCGCGTACGCCGCCAAGGCCGCGGGCACGCCGATCCGCATCGGCGTCAACGCCGGCTCCCTCGACGCCCGGCTGCTGAAGAAGTACGGCAAGGCCACCCCCGAGGCGCTGGTCGAGTCCGCGCTGTGGGAGGCCTCCCTCTTCGAGGAGCACGGCTTCGGCGACATCAAGATCTCGGTCAAGCACAACGACCCGGTCGTCATGGTCAACGCCTACCGCCAGCTCGCCGCCCAGTGCGACTACCCGCTGCACCTCGGCGTCACCGAGGCGGGCCCCGCCTTCCAGGGCACCATCAAGTCCGCCGTCGCCTTCGGCGCGCTGCTCTCCGAGGGCATCGGCGACACCATCCGCGTCTCCCTCTCCGCGCCGCCGGTCGAGGAGGTCAAGGTCGGCAACCAGATCCTGGAGTCGCTGAACCTCAAGCCGCGCCGCCTGGAGATCGTCTCCTGCCCCTCCTGCGGCCGCGCCCAGGTCGATGTCTACAAGCTGGCCGAAGAGGTCACCGCGGGTCTCGACGGCATGACCGTGCCGCTGCGCGTCGCCGTCATGGGCTGCGTCGTCAACGGCCCCGGCGAGGCCCGCGAGGCCGACCTCGGCGTCGCCTCCGGCAACGGCAAGGGCCAGATCTTCGTCAAGGGCGAGGTCATCAAGACCGTTCCCGAGTCCAAGATCGTGGAGACCCTCATCGAAGAGGCGCTGAAGATCGCCGAGCAGATGGAGAAGGACGGCGTCGCCTCCGGCGAGCCCAGCGTCGCCATCGGCGTCTGAGACCCCGCCGCCCGAGCGGCACCGGCCCCGGCCCCGCGCCCCCTGTGAGGGGGTACGGGGCCGGGGCCCTTTCGTGACCCGCGGGACGCGGCATCCCCGCGCCCCGGCGGGTACAGTGCGGAGATCAGCAGACTTGCACGGTGAGGCCCCAGTGTTGACTCAGACAACCACCCGGGTCCTTGAGCCCAGTGATCTGGACGCCGCGCTCGCCATCCTCGGACGCGAGCCGGTCGAGAACGCCTTCGTCACCTCCCGGGTCCAGGTCGCCGGACTCGACCCCTGGCGCCTGGGCGGCGAGATGTGGGGCTGGTACTCCGGCGGCGAACTGCGCTCCCTCTGCTACGCGGGCGCCAACCTCGTCCCCGTCTGCGCCGGCCCCGAAGCGGTCCGCGCCTTCGCCGACCGGGCCCGCCGCACCGGCCGCCGCTGCTCCTCCATCGTCGGCCCCGCCGAGGCCACCCGGCTGCTGTGGCGGCTCCTGGAGCCCAGCTGGGGCCCGGCCCGCGACGTCCGCGCCCACCAGCCGCTGATGGCCACCGAGCGGCCGTCCGCCGAGATCGCGCCCGACCCGCTCGTGCGGCGGATCCGCAAGGACGAGATGGACATGATCATGCCCGCCTGCGTGGCCATGTTCACCGAGGAGGTCGGCATCTCGCCCCTGGCCGGGGACGGCGGCCTGCTCTACCAGGCCCGGGTCGCCGAGCTGGTCGGCAGCGGCCGCTCCTTCGCCCGCGTCGAGGACGGCAAGGTCGTCTTCAAGGCCGAGATCGGCGCCGCCACCGCCCGTGCCTGCCAGATCCAGGGCGTCTGGGTGGCCCCCGAGTTCCGCGGCCGCGGGCACTCCGAGAGCGGGATGGCGGCCGTCGTGGAGTTCGCGCTGCGGGACGTCGCGCCCGTGGTGAGCCTGTACGTCAACGACTTCAACACCGCCGCGCGGGCCGCCTACCGGCGGGTGGGGTTCCGTGAGGTGGGGGCGTTCATGAGCGTGCTGTTCTGACGGGTTGTCCCGACCTACGGAGAGCGGCGGCCGGATTCGTCCGGGAAGCCGTACCGGAGCGGCCGTACCCCGAAGTAAGGTCGGCCGCATGCTGCCTACCCACGGGGGCGACGACCCCGCACGCCCCGCCGGACTGCGCATCGGGCACCTGGACCTCGCCGGCCGCGTGGACGAGGCCCTGCGCGTGCAGGCGGTGGCCTTCGGGCTCAGCGAGGAGGAGGTCGGCATCCGGCGCTACATCGTCCAGCGCCACATGACCTGCCGCGGCGCCCGCGCACTCGGCGCCTTCACCGACGACGGGGCCCTCGCCGGCTTCGTCTACGGGATGCCCAACGACCGCGCCCACTGGTGGTCCACGATCGTCGAGCCCTACCTGAGGGCCACCGGCACCGAGCACTGGCTCGACGACTCCTTCGTGATCACCGAGCTCCACGTCCACCCCGGCTTCCAGGGCTGCGGGGTCGGCCGCGCGCTGATCACCCGGATCACCGACGGGGCCGAGGAACCGCGCTCGATCCTCTCCGCCATCGACACCGACAGCCCGGCCCGCGGGCTCTACGGAGCCCTCGGCTACCAGGACCTCGCCCGCAGGGTCCACTTCCCGAGCGCGAGCATGCCCTACGCGGTCATGGGCGCGCCGCTGCCGCTGCGCCGGGGCTGAATTCGGTACCCGCCCGGGGCCGCCCCGGATAGCCTCGCCGCATGTCGACGCAACACGTGCAGCGCATGTCCCGCCTGATGGCCAAGACCCTCCGCGAGGACCCGGCCGACGCCGAGACCCTCAGCCACCGCCTCCTCGTCCGCGCCGGTTACGTCCGGCGGAGCTCCGCGGGGGTGTGGACCTGGCTGCCGCTCGGCAAGAAGGTCCTCGACAGCGTCTCCCGCGTCGTCCGCGAGGAGATGGACGCGATCGGGGCCCAGGAGGTGCTGCTGCCGGCGTTGCTGCCCAAGGAGCCGTACGAGGTCAGCGGCCGCTGGTCGGAGTACGGGGACCTGCTGTTCCGGCTCAAGGACCGCAAGGGCGCGGACTACCTGCTCGGGCCGACCCACGAGGAGATCTTCACCCTCGTGGTCAAGGACCAGTGCACGTCCTACAAGGACCTGCCCGTGATGCTGTACCAGATCCAGACCAAGTACCGCGACGAGGCCCGGCCCCGGTCCGGGGTGCTGCGCGGGCGCGAGTTCCAGATGAAGGACTCCTACTCGTTCGACGTGACGGACGAGGGGCTGGCGGAGGCCTACCGGCTGCACCGCGAGGCGTACGTGCGGATCTTCGAGCGGCTCGGGCTCGACCACCGGATCGTGTCGGCCGTCTCGGGGGCGATGGGCGGCTCGGCGTCGGAGGAGTTCCTGGCGCCGGCGGCGGCGGGCGAGGACACGTTCGTGGACTGCCCGGCCTGTGACTACGCGGCGAACACGGAGGCGGTCGTCTTCGCGGCGGGGAGCGTCCCGGACACCGCCTCGCACGGAGCGCTGGAGGAGATCGCGACCCCGGACACGCCCACGATCGAGACCCTGGCCGCGCACCTGGGCGTGCCCGCTTCGGCAACGCTGAAGAACCTGCTGGTGAAGGTCGACGGGGAGATCACGGCGGTGGGCGTGCCGGGGGACCGGGAGGTGGACCTGGGCAAGCTCGGGGAGCACCTGGCCCCGGCGGTGGTGGAGCTGGTGACGGCCGAGGACTTCGCGGGGCGGCCCGACCTGGTGCGGGGGTACGTGGGCCCGCAGGGGCTGGAGAAGGTGCCCTACCTCGCCGACCCCCGGGTCGCGCCGGGGACCGCCTGGGTGACCGGGGCCAACAAGGCCGACACGCATGCGCGGAACGTGGTCTGCGGGCGGGACTTCGAGGTGGACCGGTACCTGGACGTGGTCGTGGTGGAGCCGGGCGACCCCTGCCCGAAGTGCGGGGCGGGGCTGCGGCTGGACCGGGCGATCGAGATCGGGCACATCTTCCAGCTGGGGCGGAAGTACGCGGACGCCTTCGGGCTGGACGTGCTCGGCCCGCAGGGCAAGCCGGTGCGGGTCACCATGGGCTCGTACGGCATCGGCGTCTCCCGGGCGGTGGCCGCGCTGGCCGAGCAGACGGCGGACGACCGCGGGCTGTGCTGGCCGGCGGAGGTGGCCCCGGCGGACGTGCACGTGGTGGCGGCGGGCAAGGCCGTCCCGCTGGCGCTGGCCGAGCGGGCGGCCGAGGCCCTGGCGGCGGCGGGGAAGCGGGTCCTGCTGGACGACCGGGCCGGGATCTCGCCGGGCGTGAAGCTCACGGACGCGGAGCTCATCGGCGTGCCGTGGATCCTGGTGGCGGGGCGGAGGTCGGGCGACGGAGTGGTCGAGCTCCAGGACCGGCGGACGGGCGAGCGGGTGGAGCTGACGCTGGAGGAGGCCGTGGAGCGGGTGGGGTAGGCCGGCCTTCCCCCTCAAGGGCTTCCCCTCAAGGGCTCCCCCTGGAGGGTTCCTCGCCCTGCCCGCTACGGGCCCTCCAACTGGGGGAGGTCCTCCTGGGGCGGGGCGGGAGCCGCCGGGGCCGGGTGGGGTGGGGGGTCGCCCGGGGGAGTCGCGCGTTCCAGGAAGCGGAGGAGTTCCACCGGGAAGGGCAGGACCAGGGTGGAGTTCTTCTCCGCCGCGACGGCGATCACCGTCTGGAGGAGGCGCAGCTGGAGGGCCGCCGGCTGCTCCGACATGACCTCGGCCGCTTCGGCCAGCTTGTGCGAGGCCTGGAGTTCCGCGTCCGCGTTGATCACGCGGGCGCGGCGTTCGCGGTCCGCCTCGGCCTGGCGGGCCATCGAGCGCTTCATGGTCTCCGGGAGGGAGACGTCCTTGATCTCCACGCGGTCGATCTGGACGCCCCAGCCCATCGCCGGGCTGTCGATCATGAGCTCCAGGCCCTGGTTGAGCTTCTCGCGGTTCGACAGGAGGTCGTCGAGGTCGCTCTTGCCGATGATCGAGCGGAGCGAGGTCTGGGCCATCTGGGAGACCGCGAAGCGGTAGTCCTCCACCGCGATGATCGCGCTCGCCGGGTCGACCACCTTGAAGTAGACGACCGCGTCCACGCGGACCGTGACGTTGTCCCGGGTGATGCCCTCCTGGGCCGGGACCGGGAGGGTGACGATCTGGAGGTTGACCTTGTGGAGGCGGTCCGCCACCGGGAGGATCATCGTCAGGCCGGGCGGCCTGACGCCCTCGCGCAGGCGGCCGAAGCGGAAGACGATGCCGCGCTCGTACTGCTTCACCACCCGTGCGGCAGCGCCCAGGTAGACCGCGACGCCCGCGGCGGCGGCGATCCCCGCTGTCAGCAGTTCCTCGACCATGACGGCCCCCTGCCGGACATACACCTTTTACTACGGTATGCCCTACAGCCAGGCCGCGAACTCCAGCAGCAGCTCCGCGTCCCGGTGTCGCCCGGCGGCCAGGGCGCGCACCCCGGACTCCACCGCCCGGAACACCGTCCAGCCCCGCAGCCGCTCCCGGTCCACCTCCAGGGAGTCGGCGAGCTTGTTCACCCGCCGCCGCGCCCCCGAGGCCCCCGCCGAGGAGGCCATCTGGTCCTCCAGGCGGTCCCGCACCAGCCGGGCCAGGTCGTAGGCCCGCTCGCCGACCAGCGGGTCCGGGCCCACCGTCAGCCAGGGCGCCCGCTCGCCCGCCAGCACCTTGCCCTGGCGGAAGTTCCCGTGCAGCAGGAGTTCCTCCGGCGGCTGGGCGGTCAGTTCCCGGAGGAGGGCCAGGGCGGTGTCCGCGAGGGCCCTGGCCTCCGGGGGAGCCGAGCCCAGGGCCTCGGACTGGGCGGCCGTGCGCTCGGCCACCGTCTCGAAGGGGTGGCCGGCCGGCGGGCGCACCCAGAGGCGGCGGAGCGTGCCGCAGGCCTCCAGCAGGGCCTTGGCCTCGGGGAGCGAGCGCAGGGAGACGTCCGCGTGGAGGCGTTCCAGCAGGAGGGCGCCGTCGTCCTCGTGGTGGCGCGAGTCCAGCACCCGGACCGCGCCGAAGCCGCCCCAGTGGGCGAGTGCGGCCAGCTCGCGGTCGGGGCGGGCGGCCGGCGGCGCCAGCTTCAGGGCCGCAGGGGTGCCGTCGGCGTAGCGGACCAGGACCACCAGGCTGCTGCGGCCGCCCGGCGCGAGGGCGCGCTGGGCCTCCACGTCCCGCCGCTCCAGCGCCTCCTCGGCGAGCTCGGGCAGCCGCTCCAGCCACTGTGTGTCCTGCGCCGTGCGCGGCAGCTCGCCGAGCGCCCGTACGAGCCGCTGCGGCGGTTCGAAAGCCATGCGTGCGTGGTCCCTTTCAGCTGGTGCGGGCGCCCTCCGAGCGTTCGGTGAGCCCAGGGAAGGCTACGCCGACACCGCGCCAGCGTGCCGCGCGCACGGCCGCCGCGCTCAGTGCGTCGGCCGCGTCACGGCGCAACTGGCCGTCCGCCGCCCGGACGAGGTCCGAGTAGGCGCCCGCCACCCGGTCCTCGATGTCGGCGGCCAGCCGCTCCGCGTCGTCGGGGGAGCGCACCTCGAACGGCAGGGCGTACGCGGCCTCGGACGGCCGGGGCGCGCCGCCCAGCTCCCGCACGGTCCGGGTGAGCCGGTCGCGGCGCGAGACGTGCTGGCCGTAGGCCTCGCGGGCCTCGGTGGCCCGGGCGGGCGCGATCCGGGCGCCGATGACCCCGTACCCGTAGGTCGCCGCGTGCTCGGCGGCGAGCGCCGACTGGGCGGCCTGCAGGGCGCGGCCGCCGGCGGAGGGGGAGGGCTTCACGGCGGGGTTCACGAGGCGGCTCCCGGGTTGGAGGTCAGCAGGTAGGCGTGGACGGCTCCGCAGGCCGCCACCGAGGCCAGCATCCGGGCGAGCTCCCCGGGGGCCCCGGCCAGGGCGATGGTGCGGGCCTCCGACAGGCTCCGTTCGGCGTCCGCGAGGGCGCTCAGCGCCTCGGCGGGCTTCGCCGGGACCTCCGCCCGCCCGGCCGCGGGCGCGCTGGGGGAGGGGGAGGCGGACGGGGACGGGGAGGGGGGCGCCGGCCGGGAGGGCGCGGGGCCGGCCTTGGGGGTGGTGAAGGCGAGCGCCTTGGTGTGCGCGGCGACGGCCTCGCGCAGCGGTGTCAGCCGTTCGGTCAGATCGGGGTGGACGGCCAGGGTGGCGTCGTAACGTTCCAGCAGCCGCCCGCTGTCACGGACGGCGCTCTCCCGCATCCGCCGTTCGAGTGAAATCGCGTGGTCCGCGGCGGACGGTTCGCCCCCGCCGGAACACCCGGTGACCAGTGCGGACCCGGCCGCTGCGACGGCGGCTCCGGCGAGCACGCTCCTGCGTGAGGGCGAGGGCCTCGAAGGCAAGGTCCAGGGCACGGTGACGTCCTCGGGGTGACGGCGGGACAAGGTGTGATCACGGTACCCGGGGGTCCGCCCGGCGGCGCGGACGGCAACACCCTCCGCGACCGGATACCCTTTGACCTGACACGCGACGGAAAACCACAACAGCACACGCGGCCGAGGAGTCACCCGGATGAGCACCACCCAGAGCGACAGGCTGCGCGGACTGCTGGAGCCGCTCGTCGCCGCCAAGGGCCTGGACCTCGAGGAGATCGAGCTTTCCAAGGCGGGCAGGCGCCGGATGCTGAGGATCGTCGTGGATTCCGACGAAGGCGTGGAACTGGACGCGTGCGCCGAGCTGAGCCGTGAGGCCTCCGACGCGCTCGACGCCTCCGACGTGATGGGCGAGGACGAGTACGTCCTCGAGGTCAGCTCCCCGGGCGCGGACCGCCCGCTCAGCGAGCACCGCCACTACGTGCGGGCGACCGGCCGTCTCGTGAAGTTCCAGCTGACCGAGGGCGGGGAGCTCGTCGCCCGCATCCTCGACGTCGACGACGAGGGCATGGACCTCGAAGTACCGGGCGTGAAGGGCCGCAAGGCGACCGCCCGCCGCGTCGCGTTCACCGACATCGCCAAGGCGCGTGTCGAGATCGAGTTCAACCGCAAGGACAAGAAGGAAGAGGAGGCGTAGCCGTGGACATCGACATGAGTGCCCTGCGGGGTCTGGTCCGGGAGAAGGAGATCTCCTTCGACCTGCTCGTCGAGGCGATCGAGTCGGCCCTCCTCATCGCGTACCACCGCACCGAGGGCAGCTTCCGCCGCGCCCGTGTGGTGCTGGACCGCACCAACGGCCACGTGGTCGTCTGGGCGACGGAGGACCCGCGCGATCTCGAGGAGGGGCAGGAGCCCAAGGAGTTCGACGACACCCCGTCGGACTTCGGCCGGATCGCCGCGACGACCGCCAAGCAGGTGATCCTCCAGCGTCTGCGCGACGCCGAGGACGACCTGACCTTCGGCGAGTTCGCCGGCCGTGAGGGCGACGTCATCACCGGCGTCGTGCAGCAGGGCAAGGACCCCAAGAACGTCCTGGTCGACATCGGCAAGCTGGAGGCCATCCTGCCGGTGCAGGAGCAGGTCCCCGGTGAGGAGTACCCGCACGGGCTCCGCCTGAAGGCGTACGTGGTGCGCGTGGCGAAGGGCGTCCGCGGTCCGTCCGTGACCCTGTCGCGCACGCACCCGAACCTGGTGAAGAAGCTGTTCGCCCTGGAGGTCCCGGAGATCGCCGACGGCAGCGTCGAGATCTCCGCGATCGCCCGCGAGGCCGGCCACCGCACCAAGATCGCCGTCCGGTCCACCCGCTCGGGCCTGAACCCGAAGGGCGCCTGCATCGGCCCTATGGGCAGCCGCGTGCGCAACGTGATGGCCGAACTGCACGGCGAGAAGATCGACATCGTCGACTGGTCGGACGACCCGGCGGAGATGGTCGCGAACGCCCTGTCACCCGCCCGGGTGAGCAAGGTCGAGGTCGTCGACTGGGACTCGCGCTCCGCGCGGGTGACCGTCCCCGACTACCAGCTGTCGCTGGCCATCGGCAAGGAGGGCCAGAACGCCCGCCTCGCCGCGCGGCTCACCGGCTGGCGCATCGACATCCGGCCCGACACCGAGCCGGCGTCCGACGCGGACACCGAACGGGACTGACCGGAAACGGCGCCACGGACGGGAATAAATGACTACCGGCCGACCGTTTCCGGCCGGTAGACAGGGGGTCCCCGCAGTCGGGGGACCCTCGTGGATCACAACGACATCCGTTCGATTTTTCACCTGAAGGGGTGAGGTCGGTACGGGGAGGTAGACTTAGGCGTGTCTGGCCGGACGCAAGCCCGCGCATGCCCCGAACGCACCTGTGTGGGGTGCCGGGAGCGAGCGGCCAAGAACGATCTGCTGCGCATCGTGGCGGTCGGGGACGAATGCGTCCCCGATCCTCGCGGTACGCTGCCCGGCCGGGGTGCGTACGTGCACCCTGCCGTGGTCTGCCTCGACCAGGCGGTCCGCCGCCGGGCGTTCCCCCGGGCCCTCCGGTCCGCTGGACCGCTCGACACGGAGGGACTGCGCACGGCCCTGGCAGACCGGGCCGTGGCGACACCGTAAGAAGAAGTACGGCACGGATCCCCGTGCGGTCAGGTACCTCGCGAGTTGGAAGTAGGTCGAGATTGCGATGAGCACTCGATGAGTACGCGATGAGTACGCCCATGAAGTAGCGACGGTCCGGCGTAACCCGGACCTAAAAGGAGCGAAGTGGCTAAGGTCCGGGTATACGAACTCGCCAAGGAGTTCGGGGTTGAGAGCAAGGTCGTCATGGCCAAGCTCCAAGAACTCGGTGAATTCGTCCGTTCGGCGTCCTCGACGATCGAGGCGCCGGTTGTACGCAAGTTGACTGACGCACTGCAGGGGCCCGGCGGCAACGCCGGCAAGTCCGCTGCGAAGCCCGGCGCGCCCCGCAAGGCCGCGCCCGCCAAGCCCGCGGCGCCCTCCCCGGCGACCGCGGCACGTCCTGCCCCGAAGCCCGGCGCACCGGCCCCCAAGCCGGCCGCTGCCGAGGCCCCGGCGGCCCCCGCCCCGGTGACTCCGGCCGCTCCCGGCCCGCGTCCCGGTCCCAAGGCTCCGGCCGCCCCGAAGCCCGCTCCGGCGGCTCCCGTGGCGACCGAGTTCTCCGCGCCCCCGGCGGCCCCGGCCGCTCCGGCGCGTCCCGCCGCGTCCCCCGGCCCGCGTCCGGCGCAGCAGCGCCCGGCCGGCCCGGGTCAGGGTGCCCGTCCCGGCGCCCCGCGTCCGGCCGGCGCCACCCCCGGTGGCCAGGCCCCGCGTCCCGGTGCTCCGGCCCCGCGTCCGCAGGGCTCCCGTCCGGCCGGTCCCCGTCCGGGCAACAACCCGTTCACGTCCGGCGGCTCCACCGGCATGGCGCGCCCGCAGGCGCCCCGTCCGGCCGGCGCCCCGCGTCCCGGTGCCCCCGGCGCCGGCGGCCAGGGTGCCCCGCGTCCGCAGGCCGGTCCCGGCGGCGCCCCGCGTCCGCAGGGTCCCGGCGGCGCCCGTCCGACCCCGGGCGGCATGCCCCGTCCCCAGGGCGGCGCCCCGCGTCCGGGCGGCGCTCCCGGTGGTAACCGTCCGAACCCGGGCATGATGCCGCAGCGTCCCGCTGCCGGTGGCCCCGGTCCCCGTCCCGGCGGCGGCCCCCGTCCCGGTCCGGGCGGCGCAGGCCGTCCCGGCGGTCCGGGTCGTCCCGGCGGCGGCTTCGCCGGCCGTCCGGCCGGTCCGGGCTCGCGTCCGGCCGGTGGCGGCTTCGGCGGCCCGCGTCCGGGTGGCGGCGGCTTCGGCGGCGGCCCGGCCGGCGCCGGTGGCGGCGGTCGTCCCGGCTTCGGCGGTCGTCCCGGCGGCCCGGGTGCCCGTGGTGGCACGCAGGGTGCGTTCGGCCGTCCCGGCGGGCCCGCCCGTCGCGGTCGCAAGTCGAAGCGTCAGAGGCGCCAGGAGTACGAGGCCATGCAGGCCCCGTCCGTGGGCGGCGTGATGCTGCCCCGCGGCAACGGCGAGACCGTTCGCCTGTCGCGCGGTGCCTCCCTCACCGACTTCGCGGAGAAGATCAACGCCAACCCGGCGTCGCTGGTCGCGGTCATGATGAACCTCGGCGAGATGGTCACTGCCACGCAGTCCGTCTCCGACGAGACCCTCCAGCTCCTCGCCGACGAGATGAACTACACCGTTCAGATCGTCAGCCCGGAGGAGGAGGACCGCGAGCTGCTCGAGGGCTTCGACATCGAGTTCGGCGAGGACGAGGGCGGCGAGGAATTCCTCATGCCGCGTCCGCCGGTCGTCACCGTCATGGGTCACGTCGACCACGGTAAGACCCGCCTCCTCGACGCCATCCGCAAGACGAACGTCGTCGCGGGCGAGGCCGGCGGCATCACCCAGGGCATCGGCGCCTACCAGGTGGGCACCGAGGTCAACGGTGAGGACCGCAAGATCACCTTCATCGACACCCCGGGTCACGAGGCGTTCACCGCCATGCGTGCCCGTGGTGCGAAGTCGACCGACATCGCGATCCTCGTGGTCGCGGCCAACGACGGCGTCATGCCGCAGACGATCGAGGCGCTCAACCACGCCAAGGCCGCCGGCGTCCCGATCGTCGTCGCGGTCAACAAGATCGACGTCGAGGGTGCCGACCCGGTCAAGGTGCGCGGTCAGCTCACCGAGTTCGGTCTGGTCGCCGAGGAGTACGGCGGCGACACGATGTTCGTCGACATCTCCGCCAAGCAGGGTCTGCACATCGACTCCCTGCTGGAGGCCGTCGTCCTCACCGCCGACGCCTCGCTCGACCTGCGCGCCAACCCGGAGCAGGACGCTCAGGGTATTGCGATCGAGTCCCACCTCGACCGTGGCCGCGGTGCCGTCGCCACCGTCCTCGTCCAGCGCGGTACCCTCCGCGTCGGCGACACGATGGTCGTGGGCGACGCCTACGGCCGCGTGCGCGCCATGCTCGACGACAAGGGCAACAACATCGAGGAAGCGGGTCCGTCGACCCCCGTCCTGGTCCTGGGTCTCACCAACGTCCCCGGCGCCGGCGACAACTTCCTCGTCGTCGACGAGGACCGCACCGCCCGTCAGATCGCCGAGAAGCGTGCTGCGCGCGAGCGCAACGCCAACTTCGCCAAGCGCGTCCGCCGGGTGTCCCTGGAGGACCTCGACTCGGTCCTCAAGGCCGGTCTGGTCCAGGAACTCAACCTCATCATCAAGGGCGACTCGTCCGGTGCGGTCGAGGCCCTCGAGTCCTCGCTGCTCCAGCTCGACGTCGGCGAAGAGGTCGACATCCGCGTCCTGCACCGCGGTGTGGGTGCGGTCACCGAGTCGGACATCTCGCTCGCGATGGGCTCCGACGCCATCGTCATCGGCTACAACGTCCGCGCTGTCGGCCGTGCCGCGCAGATGGCGGACCGCGAGGGCGTCGACGTCCGGTACTACTCGGTGATCTACCAGGCCATCGAGGAGATCGAGGCGGCCCTCAAGGGTCTGCTCAAGCCGGAGTACGAAGAGGTCGAGCTCGGTACGGCGGAGATCCGCGAGATCTTCCGCTCGTCCAAGCTGGGCAACATCGCCGGTGTCCTGGTCCGCTCGGGCGAGGTCAAGCGCAACACCAAGGCGCGCCTCCTCCGCGACGGCAAGGTCATCGCCGAGAACCTCACGATCTCGGGTCTGCGCCGCTTCAAGGACGACGTCACCGAGATCCGCGAAGGCTTCGAGGGCGGTATCAACCTCGGCTCCTTCAACGACATCAAGATCGACGACGTCATCGCGACGTACGAGATGCGCGAGAAGCCGCGCGCGTAAGCGCGAGGCGGTTCGTACCGTGTCGTAACGCGTAACACCGGGGCCGGTCGGCGGAATATCCGTCGATCGGCCCCGGCCGTTGCGTGTACGGTTCTGGTGACCCTGCCGAGCGACGGCCGGCAGGCCACCGAACCCGCACCGGCGGGATATCCGGAACTGCATGTACGTGGGGACTCTGTCCTTCGATCTGCTCCTCGGCGACGTCCATTCGTTGAAGGAGAAACGCTCCGTCGTCCGGCCCATCGTCGCCGAGCTCCAGCGCAAGTTCTCCGTGAGCGCGGCCGAGGTGGGAGACCAGGACCTGCACCGCAGGGCCCGCATAGGGGTCGCCCTGGTGAGCGGGGACGCGGGGTTCGTGTCGGACGTGCTCGACCGCTGTGAGCGGCTGGTCGCGGCGCGTCCGGAAGTGGAGCTGCTGTCCGTCAGACGGCGGTTCCACGGTGATGAAGACTGATTGCTTGTCTGCAAGGAAGAAGGAGACGGACCAGTGGCCGACAATGCGCGGGCGAAGAAGCTGGCGGACCTCATCCGGGAGGTGGTGGCGCAGAAGCTGCAGCGTGGAGTCAAGGACCCCCGCCTCGGTACGCACGTGACCATCACCGACACCCGGGTCACCGGCGACCTGCGGGAGGCCACGGTCTTCTACACGGTCTACGGCGACGACGAGGACCGGGCCAGCGCGGCAGCGGGCCTGGAGAGCGCCAAGGGCGTACTGCGTTCCGCGGTCGGCCGGGCGGCGGGGACCAAGTTCACGCCCACCCTGACCTTCGTCGCGGACGCCCTCCCGGAGAACGCCAAGACCATCGAGGACCTCCTCGAGAAGGCGCGGACCTCCGACGCCCAGGTGCGCGAGGTCTCCTCCGGCGCCCAGTACGCCGGTGAGGCCGACCCGTACAAGAAGCCGGGCGAAGAAGACGACGAGGACGCAGCCGCGGAATGAGCACCGACGCAGGGAAGACTCCGGACGGCCTCGTCATCGTCGACAAGCCGTCCGGCTTCACTTCGCACGACGTGGTCGCCAAGATGCGCGGGATCGCCAAGACCCGCCGCGTCGGCCACGCCGGCACCCTCGACCCCATGGCGACGGGTGTCCTCGTCCTCGGGGTCGAGAAGGCCACCAAGCTCCTCGGCCACCTCGCGCTGACGGAGAAGGAGTACCTCGGGACGATCCGCCTCGGGCAGTACACCCTCACCGACGACGCCGAGGGCGAGATCACCGCGTCCGCCGACGCCTCCGGGGTGACCCGGGAGGCCGTGGACGCGGGGATCGCCAAGCTGACCGGCGAGATCATGCAGGTCCCGTCCAAGGTCAGCGCCATCAAGATCAAGGGCGTTCGCTCGTACAAGCGCGCCCGCGACGGCGAGGACTTCGAGATCCCGGCCCGCCCGGTGACCATCTCGTCGTTCCAGGTGTACGACATGCGGGAGGCGGAGGCCGAGGACGGCACCAAGGTCGTCGACCTGGTCGTCTCCGTCGTCTGCTCCAGCGGCACCTACATCCGGGCCCTCGCCCGCGACCTGGGCGCCGACCTGGGCGTGGGCGGCCACCTCACGGCGCTGCGGCGCACGCGGGTGGGCCCGTACAAGCTCGACAAGGCGCGCACGCTGGACCAGCTCCAGGAGGAGCTGACCGTCATGCCGATCGGCGAGGCGGCCGCGGCCGCGTTCGCGCGCTGGGACCTGGACGCCCGGCGGGCCTCGCTGCTCGCCAACGGCGTGCGGATCGAGATGCCCGACGAGTACCAGGACGGCCGGACCGTCGCCGTCTACGGGCCGCAGGGCCAGCTGCTCGGGCTCGTGGAGAGCAAGGGCGGCAAGGCGAAGTCCCTGGCGGTCTTCGTCTGACGTGGAGCGGTGAGCGCGCACGGACCGCCGCCCGCCGCTCACCGCTCCACGACCCCCCTCGGGTAGGTCTCTATCCACCCGGAGCCCGTTGTTCACCCGACCGAGCAGGCGCTCGGAGTGAACGGAGGGAGCACAAGGGGGCGCTTTCGGCCCGCGCGCTTTTCGTCCCGATCTTCACTTGCCTACCGTCATGACCACGGGTCCCGTGGCGGGGGAGTGGTGCGGCGTTGTCGGACGAGGTCACAGCTGGTGCGGGGAGTGCCGGGGCGGCCCCCTGGGGAACGGCGGAGCACCCGGGGGGCGCGGACCGGCCCGCGGCCGCGCCCGCGGAGCCGGTGGAGCTCGTCACGATCCGGGACGCGGCCGGACGGGCCCGCGGGAGCGGCTTCGTCGCCGACGACCGCGGGACGGTGCTGACCGGCCACGAGGCGGTCGAGGGCCTGGACCGGGTCGTGCTGCACGCGGCGGGCGGGCGGACCTGGCGGACCGAGGGCGCCGAAGTCACCCTCCTGCCCGAGCTCGGGCTGGCGCTGGTGCCGAGCGACGGGCTCGGGGTGCGGCCGCTGCCGGTGGCCGGGGGCGGGACCATCCCTTCGGGAACGTACGTGCGCATCCCCGCGCGGGGCTGGCGCCAGGCCCGGGTGCTCGCGGCGGGGGCGGAGGCCGGCTACACCGCGGCCGGGCGCCGGCTGGTGCTGCCCGCCACCGTGGAGCTGGCGATCGGCACGGACGGCCGGGACGCCCTCCGGCTGGGCGGCGAGGCCTGCGGGGGACCGGTCCTCGACGCGGAGACCGGAGCGGTGCTCGCGGTACTGGGCACCGCTCTGACCGTGGAGCGGCGCTCCGGCACCTTCGCCGTCCCCCTGCGCGCGGCCGCCGCCACCAGCCCCGCGGGCCCCCTCGCGGCCCTGCTGGAGCGCAACGGGGCCACCGTCCCCTGCTACGGGGACGAGCTGAACCTGGCGGGGGCGCTGGAGCTGACCGCGACCACCGTCGGCTCGGCCTTCCCCCCGGGGCTCCTCGCCGGGCCGGAGCCCGTGGCCCGGCCCGCCCTCGCCGCCGGGCTGGCCGCCTTCACCGCCGGGCAGGACCTCGTCCTCGGCCTCGTCGGCGACCCCGGCACCGGCCGCACCACCGCCCTCGCGGCCCTCGCCGCCGACCGGGCCCGCGGACCCCGCCCCGCCCCCACGCTCTGGCTGCGCGGGGCCGACCTGCGGGCCGACGACACCTCCCTGGCGGACGCCGTGGCGCGGGCGCTGGCGGAGGCCGTCCGCATCGTCACCGCGGGCGGCGCGCCGACGGGGGCCGCGGCGCCGGAGCCGGCCGCCGCGGGGACGGCGGAACGCGTGGCCCGGCTGGCGGGGGCGGCGGGGCGGGCGCTGCTGGTCGTGCTGGACGCCCCGGAGGAGATGCCGCCCGCCCTGGCGCACCGGCTCGCGCCGTGGACGGTGTCCACCGCCGCCTGGCTGTGCGGCACCGGCGCCCGGCTGGTGGTCGCCGCCCGGCCCGAGCACTGGGAGCGGGCCGGCGCGCTCTACCCGGCGGAGCTGCTGCACACCCCCGAGCGCCCCGCCCGGCGGCTGCCGCCCGCGCTGCCCGTCGGGGACCTCACCCCGGCGGAGGCGGACACGGCCCGGGCCCGCCTGGGCCTCCCGGCGGACGCGGTACGGGAGGCGGACGCCCGCCACCCGCTCACCCTCGGCCTCCTCGCGGGGATCCGCGCCGCCGGGGCCACGGAGGGCCGCCCGACCCGCGAGGAGGTCTTCGCGGCCCACCTGGACCTCCTGTGCCTCCGCGCGGCCCTCCGC
>NZ_JBHVUQ010000087.1:0-30475 GCF_042884105.1 Streptomyces sp. NPDC058157 | reverse complement strand
CCGTCGGACCGCCGCCCCCGCCCGGGCCCGCTCCCCCCGCCCCCGCCACCGCCCCCGCCACCGCCACCGCCACGACGGGCATCGGGCGACACCGAGCCGGCGAAGGAAGCTGAGTCGTCGAAGGAAGCGGAGTCGTCGAAGGACGCAGGGGCACCGAAGGGGACGGGCCCGTCGAAGGATCCGGAGGTACCTGAGGGGCGGCGCGAAGCACGCGTTCGAAGAGTCATGCCACGACGCTAGGCCCGGTCCCGGACACCCCGCTCGGAGCCTTCAATTCCGGTGCATAACCGGCCCGTTGTGGAAAACTCCGTCACCCGTTCGGGTGGCCCGGATCAGCGCGGGGACACCACCGCGGCCAGCAGTCCCGGCCCGGTGTGGGCGCCGATCACCGCCCCGACCTCGCTCACGTGCAGCTCGACCAGGCCCGGGATCCGCTCCCGCAGCCGCTGCGCGAGCTTCTCGGCCCGTTCCGGTGCCGCCAGGTGGTGGACCGCCACGTCGACCCCGCGCGACCCGGCCCGCTCGACGGCGAGCTCCTCCAGCCGGGCGATGGCCCGGGAGGCCGTCCGCACTTTCTCCAGCATCTCGATCCGCCCGCCGTCCAGCGTGAGCAGCGGCTTGACCGCCAGCGCCGACCCGAGGAGGGCCTGCGCCGCCCCGATGCGGCCGCCACGGCGCAGGTAGTCGAGGGTGTCCACGTAGAAGTACGCCGACATCTCCGCGGCCCGCTTCTCGGCGGCGGCCACGGCCTCGTCGGCGGAACCGCCCGCCTCGGCCGTCTCGGCGGCGGCGAGGGCGCAGAAGCCGAGGGCCATCGCGACCATGCCGGTGTCCACGACGCGGACCGGCACGGGGGCCGTCTTCGCCGCGACCACGGCGGCGTCGTAGGTGCCGGAGAACTCGGCGGAGAGGTGCAGGCTCACGATGCCGGTCGCACCAGCCTCCGCCGCCGCCCGGTAGGCCTGTACGAACCGGTCCGGGCCCGGGCGGGAGGTGGTGACCGAGCGGCGCTTCTGCAGGGCCGCGGCCAGGCTGCGGGCCGAGATCTCCGTGCCCTCCTCGAGGGCCTCGTCACCCAGTACGACGGTCAGGGGCACGGCGGTGATCCCGTGCCGCTCCATGGCCGGCGGCGGCAGATAGGCCGTGGAATCGGTGACGATCGCGACATGGCGGGACATGAGCCGGAGGTTACCGCCCGAGGAGGTGATCCGGCAGCCCGGGCCACATCCGTCACCCCCGCCTCTCCGGACTCCCCGGACCTCAGCCCGTCTCTCCCGGCCCCCAGCCCGTCTCTCCCGGACCTCAGCCCGTCCCTCCCGGACCCCGGCCCGTCCCTCCCGGACCTCAGCCCGTCGCAGGCGCCGCGCTCAGGAAGCGGCCTCCGGCCGGGGAGCCTTCTGCCAGGGGTAGGACACCGCCGGCGCGGACGCGTCCAGCGCGGGCCGCTGCTGCCCGGAGGCCCGCTCCTGCGCACCCGCCCCGGAAGCCGCAGCACCGCCACCCGCCGCAGCGGAACCCGCACCCGAGGCACCCGCGCCCCGCCCGGGCCCCTGCCCGGCTCCGGCGTCCCACGCCGCCGCGGCGGCCGTCAGGTCGTCCACGGACTCCCGGGACCAGTCGCGCAGCGCGCTCGACTCCACCTCGATCTGCGCCGACAGCGCCGCCAGGTCCTCGTCGGCGAACTGACGGGCCCGGTCGCGCGCCGCCCAGCGCAGCGAGTCGGCGGATTCGGTGATCTTGGCGGTGCGCTCGCGCAGGCCGGGCAGGCACTCCGCGATCCGCTTGCGGTCCGGCTCCTGCTCCAGCCGCTTGAGCTCGTCGTCCAGCTCGTGCCCGTGCCGGCTGAGCCGCTCGAAGAGGGCGATCGACTCCTTCAGCGAGGCGTCCGCCTGGACCCCCTGGTAGAGGGCCGCCTGCGTGGCCCGCATGGACGTCCGCAGGTCGAGCCGCAGCTGCGCCAGCGCAGCCGTGACCCCGACCTGACCGAGGCTCTTGGCCCTGAGGGTGGTGTCCTCGACCGTCCGGCGGGCCTGCGTGATCGTCCGGTCCACGCCGCGCTTGGCCGCGCCGACCGCCTTGACCGTGGCCCAGGCGCCCAGCCCCAGGAAGGCGAACAGCACCACCAGGGCAAAGATGATGACCAACGCGCCTACCTCCATGAGGTTCCCTTCCCCGGCCTGTTCCCGTCCCCTCCACCGTAAACGCCACGGGCAGGCCGGGGGTTCCAATCGAACCCCCAACCTGCCCGTACGGGATCACCCCGAGACGCGGTGCGCGCGCCCTCAGACGACGATGTTCACCAGCTTCGGCGCGCGCACGATCACCTTGCGGATCTCGGCGCCGCCCAGCGCGGCGACGACGGCCTCGTCGGTGACCGCCAGCTGCTCCAGGTCGGCGTCCGAGATCGTCGGCGGCACCTCCAGGCGGGCCTTGACCTTGCCCTTGACCTGGACCACGCAGGTGACCGTCTCGTCCACGACGTACGCCGGGTCGGCGACGGGGAAGTCCTGGTGGACGACCGAGTCGGTGTGGCCCAGGCGGTGCCACAGCTCCTCGGCGATGTGCGGCGCCAGCGGGGCGATCAGCAGCACCAGGCGCTCGGCCACGGACCGCTCCAGCGGGCGGCCCGCCTTGGTCAGGGTGTTGTTCAGCTCGGTGATCTTGGCGATGGCGGTGTTGAACCGCAGGCCCGCCATGTCCGAGCCGGCCCCGTCGATGGCCTTGTGCAGGGCGCGCAGGGTGTCCTCGGCGGGCTCGGCGTCGACGACCGTCACCGCGCCCGTCTCCTCGTCCACCACGTTGCGCCACAGGCGCTGCAGCAGCCGGTACTGGCCGACCACGGCGCGGGTGTCCCACGGGCGCGAGACGTCCAGCGGGCCCATCGCCATCTCGTACAGGCGCAGGGTGTCCGCGCCGTACTCCTCGCAGATCTCGTCCGGGGTGACGGCGTTCTTCAGGGACTTGCCCATCTTGCCCAGCTCGCGCTTGACCGGCTCGCCCTCGAAGAAGAACTTGCCGTCGCGCTCCTCGACCTCGGTGGCCGCGACCGGGAAGCCGCGCTCGTCGCGGTAGACGTAGGCCTGGATCATGCCCTGGTTGAACAGCTTGTGGAACGGCTCGACCGAGGAGACGTGGCCCAGGTCGAACAGCACCTTGGACCAGAAGCGCGCGTACAGCAGGTGCAGCACCGCGTGCTCGGCGCCGCCCACGTACAGGTCGACGCCGCCGTGCGGGGCGCTCTCGCGCGGACCCATCCAGTACTGCTCGATCTCCGGGTCGACCAGCGCGTCCGCGTTGTGCGGGTCCAGGTAGCGCAGCTCGTACCAGCAGGAGCCGGCCCAGTTCGGCATGGTGTTGGTCTCGCGGCGGTAGGCGCGCACGCCGCGCCCGTCGCCGAGGTCCAGCTCCACGTCGACCCAGTCGGCCTTGCGCGAGAGGGGGGTCTCCGGCTTGGAGTCGGCGTCGTCGGGCTCGAAGGTGCGCGGCGAGTAGTCCTCGACCTCGGGCAGCTCCAGCGGCAGCATCGACTCGGGCAGCGGGTGGGCGACGCCGTCCTCGTCGTAGACGATCGGGAAGGGCTCGCCCCAGTAGCGCTGGCGGCTGAACAGCCAGTCGCGCAGGCGGAAGTTCACGGTGCCCTCGCCGAGGCCGCGCTCGGCCAGCCAGTCGGTGATGGCGGCCTTGGCCTCGACCACGCCCAGCCCGTCCAGGGAGATGCCCTCGCCGGCCGAGTTGACCAGCTTGGCGTCGTAGGAGCCGAAGGCGTCCTCCCACTCGGCCGGGTCGGTGCCGCGGCCGTCGGTGGGCTCGACCACGCAGCGCATCGGCAGCTCGAAGGCGCGGGCGAACTCGAAGTCGCGGGCGTCGTGCGCCGGGACGGCCATGATCGCGCCGGTGCCGTAGCCCATCAGCACGTAGTCGGCGATGAAGACCGGGACCTTCTCGCCGCTGACCGGGTTGAGCGCGTACTCGCCGGTGAAGACGCCGGTCTTCTCCTTGGCGTCGGCCTGCCGCTCGACGTCGGACTTGGCGCCGGCCTGCTTGCGGTACGCGGCGACGGCCTCGGCCGGGGTGGCGTGGCCGCCGGTCCAGGCCTCGCGGGTGCCCTCGGGCCAGGCGGCCGGGATGAACTTCTCGACCAGCGGGTGCTCGGGCGCCAGCACCATGTAGGTGGCGCCGAACAGGGTGTCGGGGCGGGTGGTGAAGACGGTGATCGCCTCGTCGCCCAGGGCGAAGTCGACGCGTGCGCCCTCGCTGCGGCCGATCCAGTTGCGCTGCTGCAGCTTGATGGCCTCGGGCCAGTCCAGCGCGTCCAGGTCGTCCAGCAGCCGGTCGGCGTACGCGGTGATGCGCATGTTCCACTGGCTCAGGCGGGACTTGAAGACGGGGAAGTTGCCGCGCTCGGACCGGCCGTCGGCGGTGACCTCCTCGTTGGCCAGCACCGTGCCCAGGCCGGGGCACCAGTTGACGGGCGCGTCCGAGGCGTAGGCCAGGCGGTACCGGTTCAGCACGTCGGCGCGCTCGCCGGCGGTCAGCTCCGCCCAGGCACGGCCGCCGGGGACCTCACGGGAGCCGTTCTCGAAGGCGGCGACCAGCTCGGCGATCGGCCGGGCCTTGTCCGCGTCCGTGTCGTAGTAGGAGTTGTAGATCTGCAGGAAGATCCACTGGGTCCACTTGTAGTACTCGGGGTCGATCGTCGCGAACGAGCGGCGCTTGTCGTGGCCCAGGCCCAGCCGGCGCAGCTGGAGCTTCATGTTCTCGATGTTCGCCTCGGTCGACACGCGCGGGTGCGTGCCGGTCTGCACGGCGTACTGCTCGGCCGGCAGGCCGAAGGCGTCGAAGCCCAGGGTGTGCAGGACGTTGTGGCCCGACATGCGCTGGTGGCGGGCGTAGACGTCGGTGGCGATGTACCCGAGCGGGTGGCCGACGTGCAGGCCCGCACCGGAGGGGTACGGGAACATGTCCATGATGAACTTCTTGGGCCGGGCGACGACGGCCGGGTCTCCGGCCAGGTCACCGCTGGGGTTGGGCGCCTCGTAGGTGCCCTCCGCGTCCCATACGTCCTGCCAGCGTGCCTCGATGTCGGCGGCCATGGCAGCCGTGTAACGGTGCCCCTCGGCCGCCTCGGGGGCCGGGGTGTTCGTCTCGCTCATGATTCCTGAAGCTCCATCGATCGTCTCTGCCGTCTCTGCCTGCCCAAACGAAAAAACCCCTCGCACAGGAGGGGACGCCGCGCCGATGCCGACCTTCTCGGGGTCGGTGCTGCTCAGCGCGGCTCGGTAAGCAGAAGGCGTACGGCACGCATGGCGTCAGGGTACCGCAGGGGCCCGTGCGACCGCTCTGCCGTTCCGCACAACGAGAAGAGGGCCACCCGATCCGGGTGACCCTCTTCCACACTGTGGAGCTAAGGAGAATTGAACTCCTGACCTCCTGCATGCCATGCAGGCGCTCTACCAACTGAGCTATAGCCCCTTGTTTCTCTCTGCCGCCGGGCCCCTTCTCGGTTTCCCTTGCCGGTTCCCCCTGGCGACATCGAGAACATTACACGGTCATGGCCCCAGACCAAAAATCGGTTTCCTGGAGGGTCGTTATGACCGATTCGCCCGCGATCGTGGCGGTCGTCGACCCCGTCAAGCCCGGGCGAACTGGTAGAAGCGCTTGAGCGTGCAGTGCTCGTCGAGCAGCCGGCCGTAGATCGGCTCGCCCTCCAGCTCCCGGTACGTCTCGATGGGGTCGCCTTTTATGATCAGCGCCCGCGCGCATTCCTCGCACCAGTACTGGTAGTCGGGATTGACGGGCTCCATGTCCCGAACGATCGGCGTGCCGTTGTTGCACCAGTCGCACCGCCGCCGGTGTGCACCCATCCGTCAGCGACTCCCTCCCGCGTCGGACCGTCGTGTCCCCCTCCGGCCGTCCGATTCTGCCACGCCGGTCCCGGTGGGGTCAGCAAGCACAGGAGGGACAAACGCAAGGATCCCGCCCCCTGTTGGGGACGGGATCCTGATTGTGGAGCTAAGGAGAATTGAACTCCTGACCTCCTGCATGCCATGCAGGCGCTCTACCAACTGAGCTATAGCCCCGCTCTCCGCGGCGTTCCCCCCGTTTCCGGTGTTCTTCGCTGCGAACAAGAAGAACTCTAGCCTGTGACCAGCCGGAAAGTGAAATCCGGGTCGGAGCGGCCCCGCGGAGGGGCTCAGTCGTCGTCGCCGAGCACCGGCTCCGGCAGGGTGCCGGCGTTGTGCTCGAGCAGCCGCCAGCCGCGCGCGCCCTCACCGAGGACGGACCAGCAGCAGTTGGAGAGCCCGCCCAGGCTCTCCCAGTCACGCGCCTCCAGCCGCAGCAGGCGGCCGATGGTCGTACGGATGGTGCCGCCGTGGCTGACGACGACGAGCGTCCCGCCCGGGGGCAGCCGGTCCGCGTGGTCGAGCACCACCGGGGCGGCCCGGTCGGCCACCTCGGTCTCCAGCTCGCCCCCGCCGCGCCGCACGGGCTCGCCGCGCTTCCACGCCGCGTACTGCTCGCCGTACTTCTCGACGATCTCCTCGTGCGTCAGGCCCTGCCACTCACCGGCGTACGTCTCGCGCAGCGCCTCGGTGTGCGCCACGGGCAGGTTCGTGACGGCGGCCAGCTCGGCGGCCGTGGCCGCGGCACGCTTCAGGTCGGAGGCCACGATGGCGTCCGGACCGAGCGAGGCGAGCAGCCGGGCGGCGCGGCGCGCCTGCGCCAGCCCCGTCTCGGTCAGCTCGATGTCCGTGGAGCCCTGGAAGCGGCGCTCCAGGTTCCAGGAGGTCTGGCCGTGCCGCCAGAGGACGATCTTCCTGCCGGTGCGGGCGGAGCCGCCGCCGGAGCTTCCCGTGCCGGTGGCCCCGCTCAGAACAGATCACCGTCCAGGTCGTCGTCGCCCTGCGCCTCGCGCAGCTTGGCGTGCTCCTCGGCCTTGCCGATGGTGAGTTTGGCGTCCTCGGGGAGCTCGATCTCGGGGCAGTCCTTCCACAGGCGCTCCAGCGCGTAGAAGACGCGCTCCTCGCTGTGCTGGACGTGCACCACGATGTCGACGTAGTCGAGCAGGATCCAGCGGGCGTCGCGGTCGCCCTCGCGGCGCACCGGCTTGGCGCCGAGCTCCTTGAGGAGCCGCTCCTCGATCTCGTCCACGATCGACTTGACCTGGCGGTCGTTGGGCGCGGAGGCGAGCAGGAAGGCGTCGGTGATCGACAGCACGTCGCTGACGTCGTACGCGATGATGTCGTGCGCGAGCCGGTCGGCCGCCGCCTGGGCGGCGGTGGTGATGAGCTCGATGGAGCGGTCCGTGGCGGTCACTGGCCATGCTTTCGGGTTGGCGGGCAGATCCCTACAAGGGTCTCATGTACTGCCGGCCCCGCCCCGTCAGGACGGTTTCCAGTCCTTGCCCAGGGTCACCACGACGTCCGCGTTCACCACGCTCTCCGCCTTCTTCACGGCCGTCTCCGGCAGCCCGAGCGTCTTGGCGACCTCGACCGCGCGGGCCCGCTGGCCCTCGTCCTGGTACGTGACCTGCGAGGCGGCCACCGGCCGGTCGGCCCTGCCCCCGTCCACGAGGGCGTAGCCGCCGTTGAGCAGCGCGGCCTTCGCCGCGACCTGCGCCTTCTCGTCCCCGGTGGCGTCCTTGAGGCCCACCCGCGGGGCCGCGCCGGGCTGGGCGGCGGCGACGGACCCGCCGAGGAGCTCCTTGACCACCTTCTTGGAGGCCTCGTCGGTGAGGCCCCCGTCGGGCTTCACCGAGAGCACCTCGGTGCGGTACGCGGCCGTCTTGGCGTGCTCGCCGATCCGCGCCAGGAGGCCTCCGAGGTTCTGCGCGTCGAGCCCCGGGTCCAGGATCTGGCCCATGCTCTCGACGGTCGTGGCGGCCGCCTTCGGGTCGGAGGGGATCTTGCGCAGGACGGCGTACAGGACCCGGCCGGTGCGCTCCAGCTGCTTGGCCTCCGGTTCGCCCGGGGCGCGGTAGGTGGCGTAGGCGACGGCCATGGCGCCGGTCAGGCTCTGCTTGGGGCCCTGCCCGACGGCCGGGGTCTTGGCCTGGTCGTCGGCGGGCACGGCGGCGTCGGTGTCGGTCTCGATGCCGCCGACCAGTTCGACCAGGCGCTCCAGGAAGGGGGTGTCCAGGCGCCACGTGCCGCCGATGCGGGTGCCGAGGGCGGTGTCGAGGGCCTCGCGGGTGCCGATGCCGCCGTCCTCGACGGACTTGCCGAGGGTGGTGCCGGTGCCGTCGTCCTTGGTGACGGCGAGGGTGTTGGGCAGCAGGACGGTGGCGCCCTGGCGTGCGGTGACGTTGTCCACCAGGAGGGCGGTGGAGCTGCCGCCCCGCTTGGTGTTGCGCAGGTGGACGACGATCATGTCGCGCTTCTGGGCGCCGGCGGCGGTCGTGGCGGCCTTCTTCCGGCCGGGTCCGTCGAGGAAGGGCAGCCCGCCCGCGTACCAGAGCCAGCCGAGGCCGCCGACGAGCAGCAGGGCCAGGACGACCACCAGCGCGACCACCCGGTTGCGGCCGCGGCGGCGGGCTTCCTCGCGGCGCTCGGTGCGGCTCTCGGTGAAGGCGAGCCAGTCGATGACGTCCTCGGAGTCCTCGTCCGGCTGGTCGATGAAGGCGAACTGCTCGGTGCGGTAGCCGGCGGGCTCCCGTCCGGCCCGGTCCGCGGGGTCCGCGGGGTCCGCGGGGTCCGACCGGCGCGGCTCGGGGACGGGGGCCTGGGCGGGGGCCTGGGGCTGGGCGGGGGCCTGGGGGGCGGCGGCCTGCGGGGGGATCCACTGCGGGGGCTGCTGCCGGGTGTCGTACCCGTAGGAGGGAGGGGCCTGGGGGGCGTACCCCTGCGCCTGCTGCCCGTAGTCGTACTGCCGGCCGTCGGACTGGTGTGCGTCGGACTGCTGTGCGTACGACTGGTCGTACGGGGGTTCGTACTGCTGCCCGTACGGGGGCGGCGGGGCGGGCTGGAGGGGCTGCTGCGCGGGCACCTGGCCGTACAGCGGCCGGCCGTACGGGTCGTAGCCGATGAGCTGCTGCTGGGCGGCGTACGGGTCGTACGGATCCTGTGGGTCGTTCACCGCGGGCCTCTCGTCGTTCCGGAAGCTCAGGCTCCCCGGTACAGCTCACGCTTGTCGATGTAACGCACGACGCCGTCCGGGACCAGGTACCAGACGGGGTCGCCCTCGGCGACGCGGGCGCGGCAGTCGGTGGAGGAGATCGCCAGCGCGGGCACCTCCACGAGCGAGACCCCGCCCTCGGGCAGGCCGTCGTCGGTCAGGACGTGGCCGGGCCGGGTCACCCCGATGAAGTGGGCGAGGGAGAACAGCTCGTCGGCGTTGCGCCAGGTGAGGATCTGTGCGAGGGCGTCGGCGCCGGTGATGAAGAAGAGGTCGGCGTCCTCGTTGAGCGCGCTCAGGTCGCGCAGGGTGTCGATCGTGTACGTCGGGCCGCCGCGGTCGATGTCGATGCGGCTCACCGAGAACTGCGGGTTCGAGGCCGTCGCGATGACCGTCATCAGGTAGCGGTCCTCTGCGGGCGACACGGCCCGCTGGGACTTCTGCCACGGTTCGCCCGTGGGGACGAACACCACCTCGTCGAGGTGGAAAAGGGCGGCGACCTCGCTGGCCGCCACCAGGTGTCCGTGGTGGATCGGGTCGAACGTCCCGCCCATCACGCCGAGCCGGCGCTTGACCGGGCCCGTAGGCACTTCCTGCTCTCCCATGAGCGCAGAGCCTACTGGCCCGGTGCCGCACGCGCGGAGGCCCGGTCCGGACGAGGGGTTCAGCGGTCGCGGTTCAGGCGCGTGGTCACCCAGAGCAGCAGCAGGAGGACGAAGAGCGCACCGCCACCGGTCAGGTAGGGGCTCAGGCTCTCGTGGTTGCCACCGTGCTGCTCGGTGCCCTCCGAGGCGAGGAGGACGAGGTTGTTGGCGGTGGTGGAGAGGCTCATCAGGCAGGTACCTATCGAGTCGGGGAGCGAGCGGAGACTTCCCTCACATCGTATGCGGGGGCCCGGGGCACGCTCACGCCGACTCATGCGTTGGAGAGGATGGACAGAGGATGGACGCAGCACAGCACAGGCCGATCCAGGGGGAAGCGCCATGACCGACAGCGGATTCGAGAAGACACCGGCCCGCGACCGCCGGAGGTTCCCGGGCATCTCCTCGCGGGCCTACGAGCACCCGGCGGACCGCTCGGCGCTGGTGGCCCTGCGCAAGCTGACCGGTTTCGACACGGTCTTCAAGGCCCTCAGCGGGCTGCTCCCCGAGCGCAGTCTGCGGCTGCTGTTCCTGTCGGACTCGGTGCGGGTGGGCGAGACCCAGTTCCCCCATCTGTACGAGATGCTGCGCGACGCCTGCTACATCCTGGACCTGGAGAAGGTCCCGCAGATGTACGTCCAGCAGGATCCGAAGCCGAACGCCATGTGCATCGGGCTGGACGAGCCGATCATCGTGGTGACGACGGGGCTGGTGGAGCTGCTGGACGAGGAGGAGATGCGGGCGGTCGTGGGCCACGAGGCGGGCCACGCGCTGTCCGGGCACTCCGTGTACCGCACGGTGCTGCTGTTCCTGACGGGCCTGGCGCTGAAGGTGGCGTGGATCCCGCTGGGCAATGTGGCGATCATGGCGATCGTCACCGCGCTGCGCGAGTGGTTCCGCAAGTCCGAGCTGTCGGCGGACCGGGCGGGACTGCTGGTGGGGCAGGACGTGAACGCGTCGATGCGCGGACTGATGAAGATCGCCGGCGGCAACCACCTGCACGAGATGAACGTGGACGCCTTCCTGGCCCAGGCCGACGAGTACGAGGCGGGCGGCGACCTGCGCGACTCGGTCCTGAAGATCCTCAACGTGCTGCCGCGCACCCACCCCTTCACCACGGTGCGCGCCGCCGAGCTGCGCAAGTGGTCGCAGAGCCGGGACTACCAGCGGATCATGGACGGGCACTACCCGCGGCGGGACGAGGACAAGGACGCCTCGGTGGCCGACTCCTTCCGCCAGTCCGCCTCGCACTACGCGGACTCGGTGCGCACGAGCAAGGATCCGCTGATGAAGCTGGTCGGCGACATAGCCGGCGGCGCGGGCGACCTGGGCGGGAAGCTGCGCGGCCGGTTCGGCGGCGCGACCGGCGGCGCCGCGGGCGGCGAGGAGAAGGGCGCTACCGGAGCGGGCTGACCGAGGCCGGCGGGGGCGGTGTCCGGGGCAGCGCCACCGGCGGTCCCGCCGCCGCCGGGCCGGGCTGCTGCGGGCCCTCGGACGCCGAGGACTGCGTGGGCCGGTCGGGCTGGTCGGACTGCGCGGGCTGGGGCGACGGGTCCGGTGGGGCCGCCGCCGGGTCCATCACCCCGCACAGCCCGGCCGTGCGCCGGGGGTGGCCGCTGGCGTACGGGTCGCTGACCGGCGGGCCCACGGTGGTGGGGCCGGCTCCGGCCAGCAGCGGGCGGAAGCTCCCGGCCGGGTCCGCGGCGCAGTCCTGGGGCCCGGCCATCACGTAGGAGGAGGCCACCTCCGCCCGCCGGGTGGTGAGGTCCTCGTGGTCGAAGCGCAGCCGCAGCTCTCGCCGGACGGTGAACAGCGAGGCCGCGTCGGGTCCGGCCGGCGGGCCGGAGGCTCCCCGTACGGCGTACACGAAGGTGTGGTCGGTGGTGACGACGAGCACCTCCGGGCTGATCTCCTCGAAGGCGAGGGTGCCGCCGACCCGGACGCGGGAGTCGGCCAGGACCGCGGTGTGCGGGTCGAAACGGACCAGCCAGCCGGTGGCCGCGTGCCGGCCGTCCCCGGAGGGCGAGACCATGCTCTCGTCGAACTGGGCGAGCTGTCCGGGGTCCAGCAGCACCCGCACGGGCCGGGAGGCGCTGCCGGAGAGCACGTCGGGGTCGAGGGAGGACTGCACCAGGTAGTCCTTGGCGATCGACAGTGCGGCGAGGACCTGGCTCTCGGTGAAGTGGTGGGTGCGGCGCACGGCCGGGAGGGTGATCCCGGCGGCCCCGGTCCGGTAGTCGGCCGCGGGGCTGTGGGCGTACAGGTCGGCCGGTGTGCCGCCGGGTACGGCGACCGACGGCGCCAGGGGCACGACGGTGCTGCCGAGCGGCTCGGCGTTGCCGCCGGCCGGGGGCACGTACGGGTTGCGCACGCCCAGGTAGACGGCGACCGCGAAGGCCGAGGCGATGAGCAGCACCAGCAGCATGCCCTGGCGTGCGCCACGGCCCGGGGTGCCGGTGCCCCGGCCCGTGGAGCCGCCGGAGGACCAGATGGAGCGGCTGCGGACGGCCCGGGCGTGCTCGCCCATGCGTTCCTCGGCGGAGAACTCCTGGAGCCTGGCGGCCCGGACGAAGTCCTCGTCGAAGACCACCGAGCGGTATTCGTCCGGGCGCAGTTCGTCGTCACCCCCGCCGATTCCCTCGGGGGTGCCGTTGGGTGGATCTCCTGGTACGGCCATCGCTTCTCCCCGCTGTCCCCGCTTCAGAGAAGCCCCCAGCTCCTGACGGGAGAGCGGGGTCGTACCTTCAGGGTTGGCGGCCGACGGGGTACGTAAACGCGCCGACGCCGGTGACTTCCCCGAGCGGGGTACTGGCGGGCGCGGGTGCGGGGTCCGCTTCGTGCGCGGCGCTGCGGTAGACGGCGCTGAAGGCCAGGGCGACCATGCCGAGCCCCATGACGACGGCGAGCACCCAGGCGACCGGTCTCAGCCAGCCGGCCCGGCCGCGGTAGGGGCGCAGGCTGCCGCCGTAGGCCCCGTACGGGCCCTCGGCGTAGCCGTGGGGTCCGGCCCCCCAGGCGGGGTCGTCGAACGGGTACCCGTCCAGGTGGCCGTAGTCGTCCTCGCCCGCCCAGCCTCCGGCGACGCGGGCGGCCTCCGCCTCGGCGCAGGCCAGGTCGGCGGCGCGCTGGCGTTCGGCCGCGCTCGGTTCATGGATCTCGGCGCTCCGGACGAAGGCCTCGTCGAACACCACGGAGGCGAAGTCCTGATCCGCGCCTCCGCGGTCGTCGTCGGGCTCCCCGTCGTCCGGGAACGGCTTGCCCCCCACGTCGTCCGGCACGGGAACAGCGTAGACCTGGGGGGCCGCTTTGGGCAGGGTGAAAGCCGGAATCCGGCCACACCGGGTTCGGGGGACGGTTACCGGATGTGACCGTCGCCGGTGACGATGTACTTGGTGGAGGTGAGCTCGGGCAGGCCCATCGGGCCCCGGGCGTGCAGCTTCTGGGTGGAGATGCCGATCTCGGCGCCGAACCCGAACTGGCCACCGTCGGTGAACCGGGTGGAGGCGTTCACCGCGACGGTGGTGGAGTCGACCAGCTGGGTGAAGCGGCGGGCGGCGGCCTGCGAGGTGGTGACGATCGCCTCGGTGTGACCGGAGGTCCAGCGGCGGATGTGGGCGACGGCGTCGTCGAGGGAGTCCACGACGGCGGCGGCGATGTCGTACGACAGGTACTCGGCGGCCCAGTCCTCGTCGGTGGCGGGCAGCGCGGTGACCTTGCCGCCCTCGGCGGCGGCCAGCACCCGGGCGTCGCCGTGGACGGTCACGCCGGCGTCGGCGAGGGCGTCGAGGGCGCGGGGCAGGAAGGCGTCGGCGATGTCGCGGTGGACGAGGAGGGTCTCGGCGGCGTTGCAGACGGAGGGCCGCTGGGCCTTGGAGTTGACGAGGATGTCCACGGCCATGTCGAGGTCGGCCTGGGCGTCGACGTAGACGTGGCAGTTGCCGGTACCGGTCTCGATGACCGGGACGGTGGACTCCTCGACGACGGTCTTGATGAGGGAGGCGCCGCCGCGCGGGATGAGCACGTCGACGAGGCCGCGGGCGCGCATCAGCTCGCGGACGGAGTCGCGGGACTCGCCGGGGACGAGCTGGATCGCGTCGGCGGGCAGGCCCGCGGCGGCGATCGCGTCGCGCAGGATGGCGACGAGGGCGGTGTTGGAGGCGTAGGCGGAGGAGCTGCCGCGCAGGAGGACGGCGTTGCCGGACTTCAGGCAGAGGGCGGCGGCGTCGACGGTGACGTTGGGGCGGGCCTCGTAGATGATGCCGACCACGCCCAGGGGGACGCGGATCTGGCGGAGGTCGATGCCGTTGGGGAGGGTCGAGCCGCGGACGACCTCGCCGACGGGGTCGGGGAGGGCCGCGACGTCGCGCACGTCGGAGGCGATGGCGGCGACCCGCTCCGGGGTGAGGGTGAGCCGGTCGACGACGGTCTCGCTGGTGCCGGCGGCGCGGGCCTTCTCGATGTCCTGGGCGTTGGCGGCGACGATCTCGTCGGTACGGGCCGTCAGCGCGTCCGCGATGGCCAGGAGGGCCGTGTCCTTGGCGGACCGCGGGAGTGGGGCGATGGCCGCGGCGGCCGTGCGGGCCGCTGCCGCGGTGGCGAGGACGGGGGAGGTCGCGGGGGCGTCGTCGAGCGAGGTCATGCCGCCAAGGTTAGTCCCCGCTGCCCCGGGCCCTCACGGGGTTCCACCCCGCGAGACGCCCCTCCCCTGCGGGGGCCGGTGCCGCCGCCGCTGCCGCTGCGCGGAGCCGTCTCCCCGCCCCGCCCTTCCCCCGTTCCCCGGGCTGCGCCCGGACCCCCTGGGGCTCCGCCCCAGACCCCGCGCCTCAATCGCCGGCGAGGCTGGAATTGCCGCGCCGCGTGGCCCCCTACGGCGCCGTCTCCCAGGGGCTCCGCCCCCGGACCCCCGCCGGGGCCCGCGACCCCGCCCCGCCACCGGCGGACGGAGTCCGCCGCAGCGGCGCGAAGCCGGGGAGGCGCCCCGGCGCCGAGCCGCGCGAGCGGCGCGTCGAGGAGGGGTGCGGCGCGTTAGTAAGGGTGCACGCCCACCGGGTGGGCCGGGGGTGGGCCGTAGCCCTCGGCCACGCGTTGGTGGTAGGTCGTGCGGTCGATGACCTCCAGCCCGACGATCTCCCAGGGTGGGAGCCGCGCCGTGGAGCGGTGTTCGCCCCAGAGGCGGAGGGCGACGGCCGCGGCGTCGTGGAGGTCGCGGGCCTCCTCCCAGTACCGGATCTCCGCATGGTCGTCGGCATACCGGCTGGTCAGCAGGAAGGGGTGGTCGTGCGCGAGCTGCTCCAGCCCGCGCCGCACCTCCGCCAGCGGCGCCGGTCTGCCCGAGACGCTCAGCGTCACGTGCCAGAGGCGGGACACCGGGCCCTGTTCCTCCCCGCCGGCGCCGTCCCCGGTACCGACGCTGGTCAGCGCTCGTCTCACCAGCCGCCTCCTGTCTGCGCTACGCGTGTCCGCCCCTCACAGTTGACCAGTCCCCGGCCCGCCGCGCGGTGGTTTTCCCGAACCTCAGCCCTGCAGCAGGACCAGATCGTCCCGGTGCACGACCTCCCGCTCGTACGCGGGTCCGAGCTCCCGTGCAAGCTCGCGGGTGGAGCGTCCGAGGAGCTGCGGGAGTTCCTTGGCGTCGAAGTTGACCAGGCCCCGGGCCACCGCGACCCCTTCGGCGGAGCGCAGCTCGACGGGGTCGCCCGCGACGAAGTCGCCCTCGACGGCGGCGATGCCCGCCGGCAGCAGGGAGCTGCCGCGCTGGGTGACGGCGCGGACGGCGCCGTCGTCCAGGACGAGGTGCCCCTGCGGGGTGGAGGCGTGCTGCAGCCACAGCAGCCGGTCGGCGGAGCGGCGGCCGGTGGGGTGGAACAGGGTGCCGGTCTCGCGGCCGGCGAGGGCGTCGGCCGCCCTGCTGGCGGAGGTGAGGACGACGGGGACGCCGGCGGCCGCCGCGATCCGCGCGGCCTCGACCTTGGTGACCATGCCGCCGGTGCCGACGCCCGCCTTGCCGGCGCTGCCGATCGAGACGTGGGCGATGTCCTCGGGCCCGCGCACCTCCTCGATGCGGGTGGTGCCGGGCAGGGAGGGGTCGCCGTCGTAGAGGCCGTCGACGTCGGAGAGGAGGACGAGGAGGTCGGCGCGGACCAGGTGGGCGACGAGGGCGGCCAGCCGGTCGTTGTCACCGAAGCGGATCTCGTCCGTGGCGACGGTGTCGTTCTCGTTGACGACGGGCATGGCGCCCATGGCCAGGAGCTGGTCCAGGGTGTTGAACGCGTTGCGGTAGTGCGCGCGCCGGCTGGTGTCGTCAGTGGTGAGCAGCACCTGGCCGACGCGGACGCCGTAGCGGGCGAAGGAGGCGGTGTAGCGGGCGACGAGCAGGCCCTGGCCGACGCTGGCGGCGGCCTGCTGGCGGGCCAGGTCCTTGGGTCGGCGGGCCAGGCCGAGCGGGGAGAGGCCGGCGGCGATGGCTCCGGAGGAGACCAGGACGATCTCCTTCTCGCCGCCGCTGCGGGCCTTGGCCAGGACGTCGACCAGCGCGTCCACCCGGTCGGCGTCGAGCCCGCCCGCCGCGGTGGTGAGGGAGGAGGAGCCGACCTTGACCACGATCCTGCGGGCGTCCACGACACCCTGCCTAGCCGCTGACACGTCTTTTCCCCTCGCACACGCACGAAACCGACCAACCAACCGGCTCAATCTACGGGGTCCCCCGCCCGCCCCGCCCGCGGGTTTCAGCCCCTGGACGCCGAGCCCGCCGCGGCCCGCTCCGGTTCGGGGGCCGGGTCGGGGCCCGTCCCCGGAATGAGGATCTTGCGCGAGAGGACGAAGGTGAACGGGATGGCCAGGACGGCCGCGACCAGCGGGGCGATCCGGGTGTCCATGCCGCCCCAGGTCACCAGGGCGTAGAGGCCGGCCGACTGGATCACGTAGTTGGTGACGTTCGTCAGCGGGAAGAGCAGGAACTTCTTCCAGGTGGGACGCGTTCGGTAGGTGAAGTAGGTGTTCATGAAGAACGAGCCGACCATGGCCAACAGGAAGGCCAGGGTGTAGGCGGCGAAGTACGGCATCCACCAGTGGAGGGGCAGGTAGAGGACGTAGAAGGTGGCGGTGTTGACCCCGCCGACCAGGGCGAAGCGGAATATCTGGCCGAGCTTGTCGCGGCGGGTGGAGGTGCTCATCGGCCGGTGCCTTCCGCGACGACCGGTTCCGCGGGCGCGGCGGCCACGGTCGCGCCGTGGGCCTCCTTGACCAGGAAGTGCGGGCGGCGCTTGGTTTCGTAGTAGATGCGGCCGATGTACTCGCCGATCAGCCCCAGCATGATCATCTGCATGCCGCCGATACCGGCGATCATCGCGATGATCGTGACGTAACCGGGCGAGTCGATGCCGTTGGTGATCGCCATCACGGTGATCCACAGCGCGTACAGGCCGGTCAGCGCAACGAGCGAGACCCCGAGCCAGATGCCGATGCGCAGCGGCCGGTTGTTGAAGGAGATCAGCCCGTCCATGCCGTAGTTCAGCAGGGAGGCGAACTTCCACTTGGTCTCGCCCGCCTCGCGCTGGGCGTTCTGGTAGTCGAAGTGGACGGTGTCGAAGCCGATCCAGGAGAAGAGGCCCTTGGAGAAGCGGTTGTACTCGGGGAGCGCGAGCAGGGCGTCCACGGCGGGCCGGGACAGCAGCCGGAAGTCGCCGACCCCGTCGGTCAGCTCGACGTCGACCCAGCGGTTGACGCCCCGGTAGTAGAGGCGGCTGAGGGCGGAGCGGAGCTTCTTGTCGCCTTCGCGGGTGCGCCGGGCGATGACCTGGTCGTGGCCCTGGCGGTAGTGCTCCAGCATGGTGGCGATGAGCTCCGGCGGGTGCTGGAGGTCCGCGTCCATGATCACCACGGCGTCGCCGGTGGTCTCGCGCAGGCCGGCGAGCATGCCCGCCTCCTTGCCGAAGTTCCGGCTGAAGGAGACGTAGCGGGTGCGGTCCCCGTGCTCGGCGGCGATGCTCCGGAGCTTGCCGAGGGTGCCGTCGCGGCTGCCGTCGTCGACGTAGCAGACCTCGTACTCGACGGGCAGGCCGTCCAGGACCTTGCGGATCTCCTCGTCGAAGCGGTCGATGACGGCCTCTTCGTTGTAACAGGGGACAACTACCGACAGCTTGGTCATGGGCACTTCCTGCTGGGGTCCGAACGGGTGATTGTCGGCAACCGGACCCGCGTCTCAACTCTTCCTTAGAAGTATGCACGGCGACGGTCGCCCTGCCCGAGTCGTGCGCGGCACACGGTAGCTTTGACGGGATAAGCGGAATGGAACGAAGGGATCGAGGTGCACGTGCCTGACGTCTCCGTGGTCGTCATCGTCTACAACGACGCAGAGCGTCTGCCGACAGCCGTCCGGTCGGTTTTGGACCAGACCCTGCGCGGGGTCGAAGTCGTCATCGTCGACGACTGCAGCAAGGACCGGTCCTACGAGGTCGCGCAGGAGCTCGAAGCGGCGAACCCGGGGCGGGTCCGCGCCTTCCGGCTGCCCGAGAACAGCGGCGGCTGCGGCGCGCCCCGCAACCACGGCATCAAGCAGGCCACCGGCACCTACGTCATGTTCCTGGACAGCGACGACGTCCTGGAGCGCAACGCCTGCCGCAACATGCTGGCCGCCGCCGAGCGCACCGGCTCCGACCTGGTCTCGGGCATGTGCGTACGCGTGCACCTCGACAACCGCTGGGGCAAGACCACCGAGTGGTACCCGTGGATCTACGCCCGCACCCGCACGCTGGAGTCGATCACCGAGTACCCGGACCTGCTGGTCTACGACACCCTCTCCACGAACAAGTGCTACCGGCGCTCGTTCCTGCTGGAGCAGGGCCTGGAGTTCCCGGTCGGCATCCACTACGAGGACCTGCTGTTCTCGGCCCAGGCCTACGTCGCGGCCCGCCGCATCACGCTGATCCCCAACCACGTCTACTACTGGAACGTGGTCGAGAAGGCCGCCGCCAAGTCGATCAGCAACCGGCGCCACGAGATCGCGAACTTCGTCCACCGGATGGAGATCCACCGCCGGGTCGACGAGCTGCTGGCCGCCAAGGGCCACACCGCCATCAAGACGGCCAAGGACGCCAAGTTCCTCAAGCACGACCTGGTGCTGCACCTGCGCGACCTGCCCCTGCTGGGCGACGCGTACCGGCAGGAGTTCGCCCGGCTCGCCAACGGCTACCTGGCCGGCATCGACCCGGCCGCGTACGAGAACGTCACCTACCTCCAGGCCATCTGCGCCTACCTGCTCGGCAAGGAGGACTGGAAGAACCTCCTCGCCGCAGCCGACGCGATGACCAACAAGGGCCGGCTGTCCTCCCCGCTGGCCGAGCGCGACGGGCGCGTCTACTGGTGCTCCGAGCACATCGACGACGCCGAGGGCCGCCGCATACTGGACGTCACCGGGCAGGGCTTCCACACCACGCCGCTGTCCTCCCTGGCCCTGGGCAACCGGCTGACCTCGTACGAGGACGACGGACGCGGCAAGGTCACCCTCGCCGGCGCCGTCGTGAACCCGCTCGGCCGGATCGCGCCGGACACCGAGCTGTCCGCCTCGCTGGAGTTCCGGGCCCGGCGGCAGATCGGCGTACGCTCCTTCAGCTTCCCCGTGGCAACCGTGCGCCACGCCGGTGACACGATCGAGTGGAGCGGCACCGCCGACGTCGGCGGCACCGTCCGCCCCCTCGGCATCATCGACGCCGTCTGGGACGTGCGCCTGAAGCTGACGGCCGGCAAGGACCGGATGACCACCCGCGTCTCCGTCGGCGGGGTCGACCTGGAGTCCGCCGCCCGGCTGCGGGTGCGCCCGCGGCTGACCCGGCTGGTCTCCGACCGCTTCGAGCCGGAGATGACCAAGAAGGGCAACCTCTCCTACGTCCTGACCGCCGAGGGCGCCGCCGCCGTCCGCACCCAGTCGCTGATCAGCAGCGCCATGCACGGCAAGGCCGCCGGCGTGGTCAAGCGCAGCCTGCGCCGGGCCCTGAAGGCGCGCCGCAACATCGGCTCGGGCGAGCAGAAGGTGAAGGTCTACCACGAGGTCTTCTCGAAGCTGCCGGTCAAGAAGGGCACGGTCGTCTTCGAGAGCCACATGGGCAAGCAGTACAGCGACAGCCCCAAGGCCATCTACGAGGAGCTGGTCCGCCGAGGCGCCCCCTTCCAGGCGATCTGGTCCTACGCGGGCGCCAAGCCCACCGGCTTCCCCCCGGAGGCCACCCTGGTCAAGCGCTGGAGCTGGCAGTACCTGCGGGCGCTGGCGCAGGCCGAGTACTGGGTCGACAACCAGGGCTTCCCGCTGGCGCTGGCCAAGCGCCCGGGGACCACGTACATCCAGACCTGGCACGGCTCCGCCCTCAAGCGGATGGGCTTCCACGAGCCCCGCACCAAGGCGCAGGGCAAGCCCGCGCAGGACCGCTTCCAGGCGGCCGTCGACCGCTTCGACCACTTCCTGGTCCGCTCCGAGCACGACGTCCGCACCCTCGCCAAGGGCTTCCGGCTCCGTGACGAGGTGCTGCTGCGCACCGGCTACCCGCGCAACGACGCCCTGGTCGAGGCGCACCGGGCCGAGGCGGACAGCGGGGTGGGGGCACCTGCCGGCGGTAGCCGGGGGAGGGTGCGCGGGCCGCTCGCCGCCGAGCTGGGCATCGACCCCGACCAGCGGGTGCTGCTGTACGCGCCGACCTTCCGGGCCACCGCGGACGGCGCGGTGGAGGGCTTCTCGTTCCCGTTCGACGTGGAGGAGTTCGCGGACCGGCTCGGCGACCGGGTCACGCTGCTGGTGCGCACGCACTACCTCAACAGCGTCTCCCTGCCGCCGTCGGTCGCGGGCCGGGTGATCGACGTCTCCCGGCACCACGACATCACCCCGCTGCTGGCGCTCGCCGACGGGCTGATCACCGACTACTCGTCCGTGATGTTCGACTACGCGGTGCTGGACCGGCCGATGATCTTCTTCGCGTACGACTACGAGAAGTACTCGACGGACATCCGCGGCACGTACTTCGACCTGCTGGACAAGGCCCCGGGCCCGGTGGTGGCCACGGCGGAGGAGCTGATGCAGGCCGTCGCCGCCTTCGACGAGGCCGACGCCAAGTACGCCGAGGCCCGCCGGCGGTTCCTCGCCGAGTTCGGCGAGTACGACCGCGGGGACGCCGCCCGTCAGATCGTCGAGAAGTTCTTCACCAGGAGCGGCAAGTGAGCCGGGACATCTTCATCGTCTCCAACAGCGTGGACGAGCTCGGCGGTGTGACCACCTGGTCCCACCAGATGGCCCGGCTGTTCACCGACCGGGGCCACCGCGTGCACATCGTGGGCATCGCCCCCGTCGCCGAGGAGATCCGGCAGAAGCTGCCCGCGGACCTCCCGTACGGGATGACCACCCTGTACGAGACCCACCCGCCCAAGGCCCGTCGGCTGCGCGGCGTCAAGGGCCGCCTCAACGCCCCCGAGCGGCGCCGCCAGGCGGCCCGGCGGGCGGGCATGCGGGAGAGGGCCGAGCGGCTGAGCGAGATGTTCCGGGCCGCCGCCCCGGGCGCCGTGGTGATCGTGACCCAGGTCTGGGCGATGGAGTGGGTGGCCCTCGCCGACACCAAGGGGCTCTCCGTCGTCGGGATGAGCCACGAGTCCTTCGAGGCCAGCCAGAAGTCCACCCGCGGCGACCGGGTCCGCCGCTGGTACCCGGAGGTCGACCGGCTGCTCGTCCTCACCCCGGAGGACGCGGACCTGTGGATCCGGTCCGGCATGGAGAACGTCGACAGCATGCCGAACCCGCTGCCGTTCATGCCGGACTCCCCCGCCCCCCGCACCGCGAAGGTCGTCGCGAGCGTCGGCCGCCTCGCGTTCGAGAAGGGCGTGGACCTGCTGCTCGACGCCTGGGCGGACGCGGTCCCGCGCCACCCGGACTGGACGCTGCGGATCTACGGGGCCGGTGTCGAGGAGCCCACCCTGCGGGCGCACTGCACCTCGCTCGGGCTGGACGACTCCGTGGAGTGGATGGGCAGCACCGACGACGTGCTGGGCGCGCTGAG
This sequence comes from Streptomyces sp. NPDC058157, assembly GCF_042884105.1. Classification (NCBI taxonomy): domain Bacteria; kingdom Bacillati; phylum Actinomycetota; class Actinomycetes; order Kitasatosporales; family Streptomycetaceae; genus Streptomyces; species Streptomyces sp. NPDC058157. Next base: position 8,688 of record NZ_JBHVUQ010000087.1, on the reverse strand, counting down.
CGGGGCCTCCGTCTTCGCCCAGGCCTCCCGGGCCGAGGGCTTCCCGATCACCCTGCTGGAGGCGATGGCGGCGGGCCTGCCCGTGGCCGCGTTCGACTGCGCGCCGGGCGTACGGGAGATCGTGGCGCACGGGGAGGACGGTCTGCTGGCCCGCCTCGGCAACACGATGGAGCTCGCCGGGCACCTCGACGACCTGATGTCGGACCCCGCCACCCGCGACCGGCTCGGCGACGGGGCCTTCCGCAGCGTGCGCCGCTACTCCAGCGCGGAGATCACCGACCGGTGGGAGAGCCTCTTCGCCTTCCTGGAGCGCTGACCCCCCACCCCGGAACAACGCGAAGCCGCCCGCCCCGGTCGTCCGGGGCGGGCGGCTTCGCGCCGGTGCGGCGCGTCAGACGGTGTGGGCGTCCTTGTGGCGGTCGTGGCGCGGGGCCCGGCGGTTGGCCTCCCAGCCCGCCCAGGCCGAGCTGATCATCTCGCGGACGTCGTGCCGCGCCTTCCAGCCGAGCTCCGCGGCGATCCGGTCGGCCGAGGCCACGACCTTCGCCGGGTCGCCGGGACGGCGGGGGGTGACGACCGGCGCGTAGGTGTGCCCGGTGCCCTCGTTCAGCAGCTCGACCATCTCCTTGACGGAGACGCCCTCGCCGCGCCCGATGTTGACGGTGAGGTCCTTGTACTCGCCCGCCGCACCCCATTCGGCGAGCCTGCGCGCGGCCACCACGTGGGCGTCCGCCAGGTCCTCGACGTGGATGTAGTCGCGGATGCAGGTGCCGTCCGGGGTCGGGTAGTCGTCGCCGAAGATCCGGGCGCCCTCGCCGGCGTCGTAGCGCTCGAAGACCATCGGGACCAGGTTGAAGACCCCGGTGTCGGCGAGCTCGGGGGCGGCGGCGCCCGCCACGTTGAAGTAGCGCAGGCAGGCGGTGGAGATGCCGTGGGCCCTGCCCGCGGCACGGACCAGCCACTCGCCGGCCAGCTTGGTCTCGCCGTACGGGCTCAGCGGCTTGCAGGGGGTCTCCTCGGTCACCGAGTCCACGTCGGGCATGCCGTACACGGAGGCGGAGGAGGAGAAGAGGAAGTTGCGGATGCCGGCGGCGGCCACCGCCCCGAGCAGGACCTGCAGGCCCTCCACGTTCTCGTGGTAGTAGTACAGCGGCTTCTCGACGGACTCGCCGACCTGCTTCTTGCCCGCCAGGTGCACCACGCCGGTGATCTTGTGTTCGGCGATGGCCCGGTCCAGGGCGAGGCGGTCCAGCACCGAGGCGGTCACCAGCGGCACGCCCTCCGGTACGCGGTCCTCCCGGCCGGTGGAGAGGTCGTCGAAGACCACGACCTGCTGTCCCGCGAGCAGCATCGCGCGGACGACGTGCGCGCCGATGTATCCGGCGCCACCGGTGATCAGAAACGTCATGCGTGTTCTCCCGAGCTCTGGCGTGACCTGCGCGTGCGGGCGCGGTCGAGGCGGTTGCGTACGAAGGTCAGCGCGCCCCCGGCACCGGGGGCGAGGCGCAGCGCGAGCGCGCCGGAGGCCGTGCGGTAGGGCTGCGCCAGCAGAACACCGTACCGGCTGCTGGGCAGCGCCCGGCGGCGGAGCAGTCCGCCGAGGGGGCGCAGGGAGGCGACCGGGGAGCTCCCGTCGCCGCAGTCCACTCCCGCCCGGACGTCCCAGGCCTGCATGCCGCGCAGCCCCCGGCGGCGGCCCTCGGCGGCCAGCGCGGCGAGCCGGAACGGGACCTCCGCGGTCCAGCCGTCCCCGTCGGCGGCGGGCCGCAGCTCCACCGGGCGCACCTGGACGGGGTCGCCGCCGGTGCGCGGCAGGAAGCTCAGCCGCACCGCGTGCGGGCGGGCCTGCGCGAGCCGCCCGTACAGCTCGCGGACCCGCACCTGGACGGCCGCGCCCCCGGCGGGCCGTGCCTCGACGGTCAGGGGCAGCTCCGCGGCGGGCAGGGCGTCGAGCCCGTCCAGCGGGACCGGCAGCTCCGCGCTCCACACCGGCTCCCCGGCGGCGCCCGTCGCGTACGGGGGCAGCAGCCGGGCGGGCTCGGCGGCCAGGCCGGTCATCAGCCGCTCGACGTCGGCGGGCGGGGTCTCGGAGGCCAGCAGCACGCGGGCGGTCCAGCGGGCCCGGGCGGGGGCGGCGTCGAGGTCGGCGGCGTCGAAGCCGGCCAGGTAGTCACGGGTCAGGGTCCACCAGGCGGCCCGGTAGCCGCGGTCCCTGCCGAGTTCGCGCAGGTACATGCGCAGGTCGTAGTCGAGGAACTTCACCTGACAGGCGTGGCCGAGCTCCGGCGAGGCGGCGGCGAGGGTGCGCGAGGCGGTGCGGTGGGCGTCGACGCGGGAGCGCCAGTTGCCGATGTCCTTGCGGTCCAGGGAGATGGACACCTGGGCGGCGCTGCGGCGCACGTGCCACACGTAGACGAGGTCGCCGACGACCGCGATGCGGGGGGCGGCGGCCAGGACGCGGGAGGTGAAGACGAAGTCCTCGTAGACGAACCGGCCGTCGGGGAAGCGGATCCCGTGCTTCTCCAGGAAGGAACGGTCGTACAGCTTGTTGACGCAGAGGGTGTCGCGGACCAGCTCGGGCCGGTCGGCGGGCCGCTCGACGACCTCGCCCGGCGTGTACAGCCCGGGCATCCAGGGCACGTCGCGGCCCTCGGGCAGCTCGCGCCGGACGCACGCCCCGACCGTGACCGGGGCGCGGTGCTCCTCGGCCGCCCGCACCAGGGCGTCGGCCGCGCCGGGCGGCAGGACGTCGTCGCTGTCGAGGAAGAGGACGTACGGGGAGGTGGCGGTGGCGATCCCGTCGTTGCGCGGGGTGCCGCAGCCGCCGCTGTTCTCCGTCCGGTGGACGACCTTCAGGCGCGGGTGGACGGCGGCCAGCTCGTCCAGGACCCGCGCGGTCGCGTCCGAGGAGGCGTCGTCGACGGCGATGACCTCGGCAACCACCGGGCCCTGGGCGAGGGCCGAGGAGACGGCCTCGCCCACGAGCCCGGCGTCGTTGTACGCGATCACGACCACGGACACCGAGGGGGTGTCACTGCTGGAATTGCTGCTGCTCACCCGCAGGATCCTAGGCGAACGGCGTAAAGCGGGCTTCAAGTCCGCCGCCCGCCGCCCGCCCGCAGGTCACTGGAAGGGGCGGAACTCGTCGTACTCCTGCTGGGCGGAGTCGCCGCGCTTGGCTTCCTTCTCCTTGCGGCGCGTGGTGGCCGGACGCGGGGCCTCCAGGCGGTGGTCCTCACCGCGGCGGCCCAGCATCTCGGCGCCGGCCATCATGGTCGGCTCCCAGTCGAAGACGACCGCGTTGTCCTCGGCGCCGATCGCGACGCCGTCGCCCGCCTTGGCACCGGCCTTCTTCAGCGCGTCCTCGACACCGAGGCGGTTGAGGCGGTCGGCGAGGTAGCCGACGGCCTCGTCGTTGTTGAAGTCGGTCTGGCGGACCCAGCGCTCCGGCTTCTCGCCGCGCACGCGGTACACGTCCTCGACCTCGTCGTAGGTGACGGTGAAGCCGGCGTCGTCCACGGCCTTCGGGCGGATGACGATACGGGTCGCCTCCTGCTTGGGCGTGCGGGCGCGCGCCTTGGCCACGACCTCGGCGAGGAAGTAGGAGAGCTCCTTGAGGCCGGTGCGGGCGACCGCGGAGACCTCGAAGACCTTGTAGCCGCGGGCCTCCAGGTCCGGGCGGACCATCTCGGCGAGGTCCTGGCCGTCGGGGATGTCGACCTTGTTCAGCACGACGAGGCGGGGGCGCTTCTCCAGGCCGCCGCCGTAGAGCTTGAGCTCCTCCTCGATGAGGTCGAGGTCGCCGACCGGGTCGCGGTCCGACTCCAGCGTGGCGGTGTCCAGCACGTGCACGAGGACCGAGCAGCGCTCGACGTGGCGCAGGAACTCCAGGCCCAGGCCCTTGCCCTGGCTGGCGCCCGGGATCAGGCCGGGGACGTCGGCGATCGTGTAGACGGTCGAGCCGGCGGTGACCACGCCCAGGTTCGGGACGAGGGTGGTGAAGGGGTAGTCCGCGATCTTCGGCTTGGCGGCGGAGAGCACCGAGATCAGCGAGGACTTGCCGGCGCTGGGGAAGCCGACGAGCGCCACGTCGGCGACGGTCTTCAGCTCCAGGACGATGTCGCCCGTGGTGCCGGGGACGCCGAGGAGGGCGAAGCCGGGGGCCTTGCGGCGGGCGGAGGACAGCGCGGCGTTGCCGAGGCCACCGCGGCCGCCCTCGGCGGCCACGTACGTGGTGCCCTGGCCGACGAGGTCGGCGAGGACGTTGCCCTCCTTGTCGAGGACGACGGTGCCGTCCGGCACGGGCAGGATCAGGTCCTGGCCGTCCTTGCCGGAGCGGTTGCCGCCCTCGCCGGGCTTGCCGTTGGTGGCCTTGCGGTGGGGGCTGTGGTGGTAGTCCAGCAGGGTGGTGATCGCCTGCTCCACCACCAGGATCACGTCACCGCCACGGCCGCCGTTGCCGCCGTCGGGTCCGCCCAGGGGCTTGAACTTCTCCCGGTGAACGGAGGCGCAGCCGTGGCCCCCGTTACCCGCGGCGACGTGCAGCTCGACGCGGTCCACGAAGGTGGTCATGGGTGTTCCTCCAGATACTTACGGGAATGTCCCGGACAGGCCTTGCTGTCCATTAAACGTGTCTGTGTGACAACGCGCCGAGGGCGGACCTCTCTTCCCGGCCTGAGCCGGGAAGAGTTGAGATCCGCCCTCGGGGTGTTACGAACGCTTGTGATGCAGCAGGAGCTGGATCAGGCGGCCGGAACGATGTTGACGACCTTGCGGCCACGGTGCGTACCGAACTGCACCGCACCCGGCAGCAGCGCGAACAGCGTGTCGTCGCCACCGCGACCGACACCCGCACCCGGGTGGAAGTGGGTGCCGCGCTGGCGGACGAGGATCTCGCCGGCGGAGACGACCTGACCGCCGAAGCGCTTCACGCCGAGCCGCTGAGCATTGGAATCGCGCCCGTTCCGGGTGGACGATGCGCCCTTCTTGTGTGCCATGTCTCAGTCCCTCTTACTTCGCAGCCGCGGGGATACCGGTGACCTTGATCGCCGTGTACTGCTGGCGGTGACCCTGGCGACGGCGGTAGCCGGTCTTGTTCTTGTAGCGCAGGATGTCGATCTTGGCGCCCTTGTGGTGGTCCACGACCTCGGCCTGGACCTTGATGCCGGCCAGGACCCACGGGTCGCTGGTCACGGCGTCGCCGTCGACAACGAGCAGGGTCGAGAGCTCGACCGTGTCGCCAACCTTGGCAGTGGAAATCTTGTCAACCTCAACGATGTCGCCGACAGCAACCTTGTGCTGGCGACCACCGCTGCGCACGATGGCGTACACGCGGATCTCTCTCTCACTCGGGACGGATGCTCCTGAAGCCAGCCGCTCACGCGGGCCGGGGCCCACGGTGATCCGGAATGGACGAGCGGCCTCTCCCGTGTCCCGTCCGCTTGCGCGGAGGGTGCGGGAGGAAGGTGCTCAGGAGCGTGGCGCGCGCTGCACGGTAAACGTCCAGGACACGCCGACGGTCTAGGTTACGGGGCCGGTCCGAGAGGGTCAAACCGGGCCCCGCGGGCCCGTGGGGCCCCACCTCTCGGCGGGGCCCCACGGAGCGGGGACGATCAGGCCTCGGCCGGGGCCGAGACGGACGGCGGGGTCTGCTGCTCCGCCGCCGCGGTCTTCTTCGTCGTCCGCTTCGCGGCGGTCTTCTTGACCGTCGTCGTCTTCTTCGCGGCCGTCTTCTTGGCGGCCGCCGCCTTCTTGGCCGGGGCCTTCTTCGCCGTGGCCGCCTTCTTGGCCGGAGCCTTGCGGGTGGCCTTCTTGGCCGGCGCCGCGGCCTCGGCCCCGGCGTCCGCCTCGACGTCCGCCTCGACGACGGGCTCGGCTGCGGCCTCGGCCGCGGGGGCCTCGACGACCACGACGGCGGCCTCGGCCGCACCGGCCGGTGCGGTGGCCTTGCGGACGGCACGGCGGCGCGGACGCGCCGGGGCGGCTTCCACGACCGGCTCGGGCTCGACGACCGGCTCGGGCTCGACCACGGGCTCGGCCACGGCCTCCACGACCGGCTCGGGCTCCGCGACGGCCTCCACGGCCGGCTCCGCCTCGGCCACGGGCTCCGCGGCCGGCTCGGGAGCCGGAGCGGTGGCCTTGCGGGTCGCCCGGCGACGGGTACGGCCCTTGGGCGCGGCCTCCTCGGCCACCGGGGCGGCCTCGACCGGAGCGGCCTCGACCGTCTCCACGGCCTCCACGGCCTCGGTGACGACCTCGGCGGCCGGCTCCAGCACGGTGTCGGCGGGCTCGGCCACGGGCTCGTCCACGACGACCGGGGTCACCGGCGCCGGGGCGGCCTGCCGCTCGCCGCCGCGCGGGGCGCCCGCCGGAGCGGTCGCCTTGCGGGTGGCACGGCGGCGGTTGCGGCGCCCGCTGATGCCCGCCGCGGCCTCGGCCTCGGCCGGGCTGCTGTACAGCTCCTCGCCCGGCACGAACGCCGGCTCCGGCAGCGCACGCGGCGCGGCGGCCTCGGCGGCCACCTCGGCCTCGGTCTCGGTCTCGAACACCTCGGCGTCGGCGGTCTCGGCCGCCTCCAGCTCGTGCTCGTGCTCGTGCTCCAGGGCGCGGCCGCCACGGCGCTTGGCACGCTTGCCGTTGCCGCCTCCGCCGACCGCGGCCGGGGTGTCCATGTGGACGATGACACCGCGGCCGTTGCAGTGGACGCAGGTCTCGGAGAAGGACTCCAGCAGACCCTGGCCCACCCGCTTGCGGGTCATCTGGACCAGGCCCAGCGAGGTGACCTCGGCCACCTGGTGCTTCGTGCGGTCGCGGCCCAGGCACTCCAGCATGCGCCGCAGGACCAGGTCGCGGTTGGACTCCAGGACCATGTCGATGAAGTCGATGACGACGATGCCGCCCAGGTCGCGCAGCCGCAGCTGGCGCACGATCTCCTCGGCCGCCTCCAGGTTGTTCCGGGTGACGGTCTCCTCGAGGTTGCCGCCCTGACCGGTGAACTTGCCGGTGTTGACGTCGATGACGATCATCGCCTCGGTCTTGTCGATCACCAGGGAGCCGCCCGAGGGCAGCCACACCTTGCGGTCGAGCGCCTTGGCCAGCTGCTCGTCGATCCGGTACGTCGCGAAGACGTCCACCTCGGAGGTCCAGCGGGACAGCCGGTCGGCCAGGTCCGGGGCCACGTGGGACACGTAGCCGTGGATGGTCTCCCACGCCTGGTCACCGCTGATGATGACCTTGGAGAAGTCCTCGTTGAAGATGTCGCGCACGACGCGGACGGTCATGTCCGGCTCGCCGTACAGCAGGCTCGGCGACGAGGTCGTGATCTGCTTCGACTTCTTCTGGATGTCCTCCCACTGCGCCTGCAGACGCTCGACGTCGCGGCGCAGCTCGTCCTCGCTCGCACCCTCGGCGGCGGTGCGCACGATGACGCCCGCGTCCTCGGGGACGATCTTCTTGAGGATGGTCTTCAGGCGCGCGCGCTCGGTGTCGGGCAGCTTGCGGCTGATGCCGGTCATCGAGCCCTCGGGCACGTAGACCAGGTAGCGGCCGGGCAGCGAGACCTGGCTGGTCAGACGGGCGCCCTTGTGGCCGATCGGGTCCTTGGTGACCTGTACCAGGACCGACTGGCCGGACTTGAGGGCGGACTCGATGCGGCGCGGCCCGTTGGCCATGCCGAGCGCCTCGAAGTTGACCTCACCGGCGTACAGGACGGCGTTGCGGCCCTTGCCGATGTCGATGAAGGCGGCCTCCATGGACGGCAGCACGTTCTGGACCTTGCCCAGGTAGACGTTGCCGACGTACGAGGTGGCCTCTTCCTTGTTGACGTAGTGCTCGACGAGCACGTTGTCCTCGAGGACGCCGATCTGGGTGCGCTCGCCGGCCTGGCGGACGACCATCACGCGCTCGACGGCCTCGCGGCGGGCCAGGAACTCGGCCTCGGTGATGATCGGCACGCGGCGGCGGCCCTGCTCGCGGCCCTCGCGGCGGCGCTGCTTCTTCGCCTCCAGGCGGGTCGAGCCCTTGATGGACTGGACCTCGTCGGACGGCTCGGCCTTCTCGCGCGCCGGGCGCGGCTCGCGGACCTTGACGACGGTGCGGACACCGTCCTCCTCGCCCGCCTCGACCTCGGCGGCGTCACCGCTGCGGCGGCGGCGACGGCGGCGACGGCGGCTGGAGGAGGAGCCGAGGGCCTCGTCGGCCTCCTCGTCCTCTTCGTGCGCGTCCTCCTCGTCGGCGGCCTCGGTCTCGGCCTCGTCCTCGGCGCCCTCGTCGAGGTCGGCGGCCTCGCCGCGGCGACGGCGACGGCCACCGCGACGGCGGCGGCGCGAGGGGCGGTCGCCCGACTCGTCGGCCTCTTCCTCGTCGAGCTCGGCGGCCTCGGCCTCCGGCTCCTCCTCGGCCTCGGCCACGACGTCCGCCAGGGTCACGGGCTCGGCGGCGCCACGGCGGCGACGGCGGCGGCCGGAGGGCTGGGCGGCGGCGGGGGCCTGGACCTCGGCGACGGCCTCGGCCTCTTCCTCCTCGGTCTCCTCCTCCGCCTCGACGGCGGCGGCAGCGGCCGCGGCGGCGAGGGCGGCGGTCTCCGGGGTCTGGAACATCGGCTCGGCGAAGACCGGGGCCTGGAAGACGGCCACGGCCGGACGCGCGGCACGGCGGGCGGCGCGGTTGGGGGCGGCGGGCGCCTCCGGC